>NZ_JBEXTV010000049.1:0-63700 GCF_040628835.1 Streptomyces sp. NPDC006134
CCTTCGAGCTTCGGCATCTCGAAGATCAGCCGGTGGCCGTTCATCTATGCGGGCACCATCCCGATGCCGGAGCAAACCCCCGGATCAGGTCAAACCCGTACACCACTTCTCAGGACGCAACCGCAGCGGGTGGTGTCCGTTGTGGTGGTGAGGCCGGGGGTGTGCCAGGTGTCGGGCTTGGCGAGGGTGAGGATGTCGCCGTGGCGGCGCGGCCGTCCGCCGCGGGGCCCGGAGCGGGCGGGGCCTGGGTGGTGGAGCATGACGCGGTCCGAGTGCAGACGTCCGACCAGCATCACCGGGAGGTCGGTCAGGATGTGGGAGAGGTAGGCGGTGTCGTAGCCGGAGTCCATGACGGTCAGGATCTCGGGATCACCCGGCTGCCGGTGCCCGGCCGTGACCAACCGGGCGATGACGTCGCGGAGTTGGCGGGCGGTGATCTGGGTGGCGTCATCCGCCCGGCCCAGGCGGACCGCGTCCAGGAGAACGGCCCAGGAGGTGCGGCCCGTTTCCAGGGCGGCGACGAAGGAGTACGGCCAGCCCGGCACGAACTGGTCACTGCGGCGGTCGCCGGTCCGTAGACGTGGCAGAACAGCCGCTCGTCGCTGGTCGGCGCGTCAGGCCGAAGCCGGTGCGACACGTCCACCGCGAGCACGATCCGTCCGTCGGCCGCCCTCGGCAGCGGCAGGCCGGCCAGCACGCGGCGCAACCGCGCCGGCTCCAGCCAGCCCCGTTCCAGGGCGGCGTACAGGGCGCCGTGCCCGTGCAGGTGCTCGGCCGCCAGGGACAGCTCGACCGGTGTCTTCACCGGCCCGTCCGTGCACAGCACCGCGTCGGTGAGCTCGAAGAGCGCGTCCGCCCGCTGGTAGAGACACTCGTAGAACTCGACCCGAAAGCGGGACAACAGGCCCAACACCTCGCTTCCGGGCACACCGATGGGCGGACTCATCAGCAGCGGCCGTTCTCTCGTGCTTTGTGACTCGACATCTCGAAGCGTGGAGAACGGCCGCCTCCGCTGTCCCGGAAAGAATCACAGGTCAGCAGGACGAGTGTCCTACGAGGTCAAATGCCAAGCTCAGCCACGGCTGGGCAGTCTGTGATTCTTGTGCTGGTCAGACGGCCGCTGGACGTGTGATCTGTTTGGTGGGCTGGTTGAGGGCGTGGTGGTGGCGGCGGGCGACGGTGGTGGTGCCGATCAGGAGGCCATCGGGGGTGAAGTGGGGTGGGGCGAGGTGGGCTTCGAGGGTGGGGAGGTAGTTCCAGCGCACCGATGGGTGGGCGGAGTGTGCGTAGTGGTGGAGGTCGCCGTAGGGCAGCCAGGTGGCGGCGGCGAGGAGGGCCAGGGCGCGGTTGCGCGGGTACAGCCGCAGGCAGCGGCCGGCTTCCGTCCAAGCCGCGGTGCCGGTGCGGTGGTCGGGGTCGAACCAGGTGTGTTCCACCAGGAGCGACATCCATGCGAGTTGCGGGTACAGCAGCAGCCGTGGGATGAGGACGCCGTATGTGAGGGCCGACCAGCCCCCGGCCAGGTACGCGGTGCCGGCGACGATGCCGAGGGCGGCGGTGCGGTGCCAGGTGCCGGGGCCGTGCATGCCCCCTACGAGACCGGTGACGGTGGTACGGATACCGCGCGGGGTGAGCGGATGGATGAGCGTGGCCGCGTACTTCAGGCCGGTGGTGCCGGGGCGGAGCCCGGCTTGGCGGAGTTCGGCGAGGTTGGGATCGCTGGCCAGGGTGGCGTTGGGATGGTGGTCGCGGACGTGCCGGCGGCGGCGTACCGGAACGGGCCCGAGTGCGAGTGGGTGGTGGGCGAAGACCTCGGCGAGTATGTGATTGGCACGACTGGTGCGGGCGAGCACGCCGTGGACGGCGAAGTGACTGATCTCCTGGAGATGACGGAAGTGCACGGCCACGGCGGCCGCTGCGATTGTTGCGAAGAGTGGGCCGTCGGCGGAGAGCATCCACCATCCGGCGATCTGCACCCACTGGCCCGTGAGGAGCAGCAGTGGCGTGAGGGTGTTGGCGCGGGTGCGCTGGAGGGCTATGAGTTCCGATGCGTCGGCAGTGTGGGGGCGTCGGCGGGCGAAGTGAAAGCGGTCGATCTGGCGCAGTGCGATGCCAATGGTGATGACGCTTAGAGCGAGCAGCATGGCGTTCCCGTAGAAGCGACGGAAGGCGGGGTGGTCCCGCACAGGCGTCACGCACGGTACATCTAGTTAACTAGGTAATGGCAGGGGGTATCCATGACGCGAGGCGGCCTCCGCCCTGGTGGGGCGGAGGCCGTAGCGGTGACTTGGTCGTGCGGTCCGGTTCTACAGGGCGTCGACGGTGCGGGTGGCTCGCTGTTCGTCCCAGACGCCGGCGTCGAGCATGGAACGGGCAGCGGATTCGTATGTCTGCAGGGCGCGTGGGGCGGAGTCGGCACCGTTGCCCCACACGCCTTCGAAGCGATGGCGCCAGCGGTCGACGCCCTTGAAATAAACCGAGCTGCGGCCTCGGGTGTAGTCGGCGTCGCCCTGCTCTTCTTCGACCAGAACGGCGGCCTGGGCGAAGACGACGTAGTCGACGGCCTCGTCGGCGCGCAGCCGGTCGCGCACGGCGAGGCCGCAGGTGACGCCAATGTCACGGTGGCGGCCGATGAGCTCCAGGAGAGCCTGGGCGAACTCCTGTTTGAGCAGGTCGTCGCGGTAGACGATGAACAGGCGGTTGATGGTGCCGCCGAGTTCGGTGAATCGGCGGTTGGCCGCGAGGTATTCGCGACGCTGGGTCAGCAGCTGGGGGTTGGTGGTCAGGTCGGCGGCGAGGATCCGCTGGGGCTCGGAGGCCGCGTCGGTCAGGGTGGTGACCAGCAACGCGGACAGGCGGGGGACCTCGCTGGCGTAGACGCGCAGGTGGCCGTCTGCGATCTCGCCGTAGTCGGAGACGAGTTCGAGCTCGAGGTGGGCACGGACCAGGTCGTAGTACCGGGCGTCGTCCATGGCCTTGAGGTTATTGGCCCGCCGCAGGTGGATGTAGGCCCTTCGTGTCCACAGGTGACCGGCGGCGAGTATCAGGATGAGTACTCCCTGCAGCACGAGCAGGACCTTCAGGTTGATGCGTTCGACGGCCCAGCCGATCACCGGCATGACCAGGCCGGCGATGCCGATCAGGGCGCCGAGCGCGGGCGAGCCGAGTGCGTCCGTGATCCTCGTCAGCGGGTCGCGGCGCTGATTCGGCATGTCAGAAGTCCTCCCCCTTCGGCGGCCGTGCGGCCGCGCGATGTGTGAATCCCACGGTCCGGCTTGCGCGACCGGGTGGTGTCAGGTGCCCGGCGCGGACAGGGCGATCTCGTACTCGATGTCCCATCGGTCGGCCGGAACGAGAATGTCCGCGGTCTCCACGGCTCGGCCGGAGGTGTCGTAGTGGGTGCGCTCGATCAGCGTGGCCTGCGTCCCGGTGGCGATTCCCAGCAGGTGGGCCTGGTCACGGTCGGCCTGCACGGGGCGGAGGCGTTCGACGATCCGGGCGACGGTGATTCCGAGGTGTGCCATGCGGGCGATCACACCCGCACCCGCGAGGGGACCGCCCTCGGGCAGGACGACCACGGTGCCGCCTGTGATCGTCATGGGTTCCCAGCTGGTGACCAGCATCACCGGCTGCCTCTTGGTCAGGAACTCGTAGACCGTGCGTACGCAACTGTCTCCCGGCTGCACCCCAAGACGGTCCGCGATGGCCGGCGGGGCAGGGACCTTGGCGGTGGAGTCCGCCTCCCATGTGCCGGTGAAACCACCCGGCGCGATCCCGGCCCAGTCCTGCCCGGACCGCGGGGTGCGGTGCAGCGTGCGGCGCGCGACTGGTGGACGTACATACGTGCCCGATCCCGCACGGCCTTCGAGGACACCTTCGGTGATCAGCAGCTCCTGAGCGCGGCGGACGACGTTCTCCCCGACACCGAACTCGGCGCCGAGTTCGCTCCGTGAAGGCAGCCGGTCGCCCGGGGCCCAGGTGCCGTCGGCGATACGGTCCCGGATGACGGCCGCAACCTCCAAGTAAGGTGCGCCTGGTGAGCTGGAGCCAGCCATTGCTCTCCTTGAACCCACATTGCCGACCGGTCAGTACGCGTTGACAACCTAGTCCACTAGCTGAAAGCTAGTTAACTAGATGCGCTGTGTGTGAAGACCGGTGATGGATTGCGAGCGTCGTGGACAACAACCGCCAGCAAGCAGCAGTCCGGCATGCCACCGCCCAGCTCGCTGCCCTCACCGGAACCCAGCCCCGTGTCATGGAAGAAACGGGGACCATCCGCATCGAAACCGATGTCACCGAGGACTTGGTCCGCCACTGGGACCAGCTCCTCGCCGTCCTCGAACAGGGCACCACCTTCGGCCTCACCGACTCCGACACCGGCCAGATCGCCTGGCTGCGCTTCGAGACAGGAGAAACCACCGGCTCATGACCGCCCTCGCCGCCTCCCACGCTGGGCAACCCTTCGCCAAGGGGCACGGAGCTGGTAACGACTTCGTCATCCTGCCCGATCCGTACGGTTGTCTCACTCTGACCGCCCAGGAAGTGGCCGGTCTGTGCGACCGCCGCACGGGCATAGGCGCCGACGGCATCCTGCGCGCCGTACGCTGCTCCGCCGCCTCCGAAGCCGCGGGCATGACAGCCGAGGCCGAGTGGTTCATGGACTACCGCAACGCCGACGGCACCCTCGGCCAGATGTGCGGCAACGGCATCCGCGTCCTGGCCCGTTACCTCGTCGACACCGGATACTGCCCTCCGGGCCTCCTTGCCATCGCCACCCGTGCCGGCATCCGAACCGTGCACGTCTCGCACCGCACCGCCGACTTCGAAGGCCCCGTGACCGTCGACATGGGGCGCCCCTGCCTGTCCGGTCCCGCCGGTATCACGGTCACCGCCGGCGGACGCAGCTGGTCCGCTGCCCATGTCGATGTGGGCAACCCCCATGCCGTCGTCCTCGTCGATGATCTCCAACACCCCGGCGACCTCACCACACCTCCCGTCGTCAATCCGACCCACGCCTACCCTGATGGCGTCACCGTCGAGTTCGTCGTCCGTCGCAGCTCGCACCATCTGGCTCTGCGCGTCCACGAGCGCGGCGTCGGAGAAACCCGCGCCTGCGGCACCGGAGCCTGCGCCGCCGTCGCCGTTGCCCTGCGCACCGGCGCCGTAGCCGACGCTTTCACCGTCGACATGCCTGGCGGCCGGCTCCGTATAGCTGTTCTCCCCGACGGGTCCATGCAACTGACCGGTCCCGCCGCGATCGTCGCCCACGGCACCGTGCGCCTGTAGCGAAGACCGGACCCGGAGCCGGTTCCCGGCAAGGTTCGGCAAGGGAGCCTTCTCGGCCGACGCAGGTGAGGCACAGGCCGCGGCACGGTGTTTTCCGCGTGTGATCGGCCTGGGTCGGCTTGTCACCTGCCTGGGCGCCGGGCTCCTGGGACGGCACCCAGCTCCGCCGACGGGCAGCCGAGTCCTCGGAATCTGCCCACCGCTGTGCCATGCTGCGCCCGCTGTCCGAGAACCTGACAGCCAGCCGGTGAGGACGCCGCGAGGGGGCCGGTCCCGGACTGGCGGACCACCCTGGGCGCGACCCGTATGGTGCACTGCGACGACCGCGAGATCACCAGTGACGTCGCCTCTGTCCTCACCCGGTTCGGGAGACCGGACGGTATTGTGATCGTCTGTGTTTTGTGCGGGAGTGTGGCGGCTCGCAAGGGGGGAGCACGGGTTGGCCGTGCTGGATATCGCAACCGCCGACGACGAGACGGCTTTCCCCTTCCGGGGTGCGTCCTCGGCTTGCGGAAACCGCGGCTGCGGATCGCGCAATCCGGTATCTGGGCGTTCCCTGTGCACGTTGCCCGGTAGCCGAGCCCACCGGAAGGTGCGGTCCGGTGTCACTTCTTCTTGGTGTCTTCGACCAGTGCCCACAGGATGCGTGTGCGGTCGTCCGAGAGTTCGATGACGACCACGGTGGCCTCGTTCAGGGCGATCGAGGCGATGCCCTGGGCGCAGTGCTGGAATGCGTGCTCACGGCGGGTGCCGTCCGTTTCCACGGTGGTGGTGGCCGCCTGTCCTGGGCCGTCGCACTGGAAGTTGACGCGGTGGTGCCGTGCGCTGTCCGGGTGGTCGAAGCGCAGGGTGGCGGGCAGCCCGTCCGGGGAGATGCCGGTGCGGACGGGCTTCTCGGCGGAGGGGCGGTACTGCTTGAGGGCGGCGAGGAAGCGGGACGTCTGCCGGCCGGTGTCGTCCCGGCTGCCCTGCTCGCCTTCGGGCGTGCTGGACGTGAAGGTACCCGCCATGGCCAAGCCGATGGCGCACAGGGCTGCGATGCCCACGGTGGCGACGGTGGCGGCTGGTCGTTCCCTGCCATAGAACCGTTCCGGCTTGTCGAAGGCGGCGAAGCGGGTGTCACGCCAGCCGGTCCGTCTGGTCTGCAACCCTGGCTGTCCAATCTGCTATTCGCTGCTGGGGCCCGCTCTTCCCGGTGCGCTGGGCGAGCGGGCGTACGTGGTGATCGCGGCGGCGATCAGGGTGAGGGCCGGCCCGCCGCGATGGGCCAGTTCGGTCAGTCGCGTGAAGTCCTCCAGGTACCGCTTGACCTCACCGGCCTGTTTGACGGTGAGGAAGGCGGAGACGAGCTCGACGTTGACCTGGCGGTCGTCGAACACCCAGAAGTCCTCGACCGGTGGCATGAGGCTGCGGTCGGCGTTCATGGGGATGATCCCCAGACTGACCGAGGTGAGCACGCTCGCCTCCAGCAGGCGGCTGAGCTGCTCGACCATGACCTCTTGCGGTCCCACACGCCGGTAGAGCACGGACTCCTCCAAGACGATGTCGAACTGCTTGCCCCTTTCGGTGAGGACTCTCTGCTTGTCCATGCGGGTGCCGACCGCGGCCTCCACGTCGTCGGGGAGGTCGCGGCGTTCCCGGATGCCGGCCAGGACGGCCCTGGTGTAGGCGCGCGTCTGCAGCGGGCCCGGGACCAGGTTCTGGGCGTACGCCTTGAACCGGCGTGTCTGCTCCCACAGGGGCAGGACGCTTTCCTGGGCGTGCTTGAGCCCCGCCTTCTCCATGGCCCGCCATTCGACGTACATGCCGTCGATGCCACGGGCGATGTCGATGAGTTCCGCCGCGGCGGCCTCTTCTCCGCAGGCCCGTGTCCAGGCTTCGATATCGGTCGGGGACGCGGCGGCATGGCCGTTCTCGATACGGCTGCACTTCGACTCGTGCCAGCCACACCGGCGCGCCAGTTCCCGGGCCGTCAGGCCGTGCTTCTGCCGCAGGGCGCGTAACCGCTGTCCCAGGGCGAGCCGGGCTTCGCGGATGCTTGAAGAGGTAGGCATGCGGACAGTGTGCAGCGTTCCGGCACCCAGCCTCTAACCGCACGAATGCCCAACTCACCCGCGAGAAGGGAACTTTATCCGGCTATGCGCTTCACCTATTTTGCGGATCTGTGCGGCATGGTGTCGCGCGTCGGGAACAGGGCGAGCAGCCGTGCGGGGAACTCGACGACGGTCTCGTGGTCGGGCACGATGACGGACCCCAGGCGGGAAGGGTCGTCCACCTTCCACGACTGCAGCAGGTAACTGTCCGTTTCGTCGTCATAGTAGAGCGTGGGACTGCCGTTGTTCGGGCTCTCCGGGTCTTTGCACAGCAGGTGCAGCGCCACAGAAACCTCCATGTGGCCGGGGGCATCTTGACCCTTCGAGGGTGAATGATCGCAGACCGTAACGCTGTGACCTTGCGGATACTTGCAGCTTCTACTTGCGGAAACGGTGGGAGTGTGCAGAAATTTGCGCCCCTTTACTACTGTCAACCTGATAGGCGGCCCGGTTCTCCGGCCAGTACCGGCAGAAGACCTCTCGGGGAGTACCGGGCAGGGGGCATTGACCGGTGATGCCCTCCCCAGGTTGACGGGGGCAAGGATCAGATGCGTACGAGCTGCCCAGCACCGACGACTACGGCGGAACACCCCCGCGGACGCGGGAGTGTTCCGGCCCGGGACGGCACCGACACCTGGGGACTGCTGCCTCCCTGCCGGCGCGGGGGTGTTCCGTGGGCCGGGATCATGACAGTCATCATCCCGCTGCCCTTCCGGCTGGGGTGGCGACCGCCGCAAAGGAGCCGTCGGTGATCAACTCTGGAGGGTTCGGAACGCGAGACCAACCGTCTCTTGGAGAAAGGCGCCCTGTAGTCGGTGATCAGCTCTGAAGGACTTGGAACGCCAAGAGTCAGCGGGTAGTGGAGCGCTGTGACGGTGATCACCTTTGACGAAGCCCGGACTGGGGTCCGGTGGAGAGTGGGCGCTTATTGATCAGAAACTCATGGGGTTCTCGTCCATGACGTAGCAGACGTGTGGGCCGCCGAAGTAGCCGCGGACGATGTGCGGCTGAGGCTGGCGCCTGCGGAAGAAGCGGCGGGTCTCGGCGGCGAGTTCGGCCTGATCGCGGGCCCGGTGCTGCTTGGGCAGGCTGTGCTTGAGATCCGCGTTGACCAGCTCGTCGGGGTTCAGCTCGGGCGAGTACGGGGGGAGGAAGTGCAGTTCGACATCATCGGGGTGGGCGGCGAGCCAGTCGCGGACCTTCTTGGAACGGTGGGCGGAAGGGACTGCTGCGGGGTTGGGTGACATCTGACCTGGCTTCGCCGTGAGGCGGGCTGGAAGGATGGAGCAATGCCCAAGCCGTATCCCAAGGAGTTCCGCGAGGACGTCGTGCGGGTCGCGTGTGACCGCGAGCCCGGCGTGACGCTGGAACAGGTGGCCGCTGACTTCGGGGTCCATCCGGCCTCTCTGACGAAGTGGCTGCGCCGCGCGGAGACCGAGAACAGCACCGCCACCAGGCCCGCGACGGCGCCGGTCGAGTCGGCCGAGCTGCGCGAGGCCCGCAAGCGGATCCGGATGCTTGAGCAGGAGAACGAGGTGCTCCGGAAGGCCGCGGCCTATCTGTCGCAGGCGAACCTGCCGGCAAAATGATGTACCCGCTCGTCCGCGAGCTGGCCGCCGCCGATGCCCCTGCAAGGGTGCCGGTGGCGGTGACGTGCCGGGTACTGGGTCTGGCCCGCCGGCCCTACTACCGGTGGCTGGCCCGTCCGGTCACCGACGCGGAACTGACCGGGGCCCACCGGGCCAACGCCCTGTTCGACGCCCACCGCGACGATCCCGAGTTCGGCCACCGCTTCCTCGTCGACGAAGCAAGGGCCGCCGGCCAGGTGATGGCCGAGCGGACCGGATGGCGGATCTGCCGCGACAACCGCTGGTGGAGCGTGTTCGGCAAGCGCAAGGGCCGCGGCAAGAATGCGAAGGTCGGTCCGCCGGTGCACGATGACCGGGTCCGGCGCGACTTCACAGCCGCGGCACCGAACAGGCTGTGGCTGACCGGCATCACCGAGCACGCCACCGGCGAGGGAAAGCTCTACCTGTGCGCGGTCAAAGACGTGTACTCCGGCCGCATCGTGGGCTACTCCATCGACTCGAGGATGAAGTCCCGCCTCGCGATCTTTGCCCTGGAATCCGCGGTCGCCCGCCGTGACCAGGTCGCCGGATGCGTCGTCCACTCCGATCGCGGATCTCAATTCCGCGCACGGAAGTACGTGGCCGTCCTCGCACGTCACAGCATGATCGGCTCGATGGGAAGAGCCGGTGCGGCCGGCGACAACGCAGCCATGGAGAGCTTCTTCGCGCTGCTGCAGAAGAACGTCCTCGACCGCCGGCCCTGGCGGACCCGGGACGAACTCCGGATCGCCATCGTCACCTGGACCGAGCGCACCTGCCACCGCAGACGGCGCCAGGTCCGCCTGGGCCGATTGACGCCCATCGAGTACGAAACCATCATGGTCCCGCACACAACACTCGCTGCGTAAACCCGACTGTCACCCGATCACGCAGCAGTTCCGGACCTGGGTATCAGGGCGGCTACGGGTGCCCGACCCTCGCATGGCGCGGGAGGAGACCGCCGCCGCCCCGAGGTTGTGAGCCGACCGTCACCGGGTGTACCTGCGGATGCGGTAGCGCAGTCCGGACACGGAAGACTGCCAGCCTTTGTCCTCGGTGACTCTCCACGCCGGGCCCGGTGCCGGCGCATAGGTGTCGCCGTCCACCGTCCAGTCGACCTCGGTCACCGAGAGCATGGTGGCGTACCCCAGGGCGGCCCGGTAAATCTCCCCGCCTCCGATCACCCATACTGCGGCAGGGGCAGCTCGCTCCAACGGCTCGGCTGCGAGCTCCAGAGCCTGAGCGACAGACCCGGCGCGTTCGGCACCACTGGCCACCCACTGCGGATCACGAGTCACCACGATGTTGCGCCTGCCGGACAGCGGGCGGAATCGTGGGGGCAGCGAATCCCACGTCTTGCGCCCCATCACCACGGGATGGCCGAGGGTGGTTGCCTTGAAATGTGCCATGTCCTCAGGCAGGCGCCACGGAATCGCATTGTCCGCACCGATCACGCCATTGAGGGTCTGCGCCCAGATCAGCCCGACGTTCACACCGCGACCGGGGCTTTGATGGCCGGGTGGTGCTGGTAGTCGAGCACCTCCACATCGGCGTAGGCATAGTCGAAAAGCGAGTCGGCTTGGCGCAGACGCAACGTGGGAAACTCGAACGGGGTGCGCGAGAGCTGCTCGGTCACCTGCTCGACGTGATTGTCGTAGATGTGGCAGTCGCCGCCGGTCCAGATGAAGTCGCCGGCCTTGAGGCCGGTCTGCTGAGCCAGCATGTGCGTGAGCAGGGCATAGCTGGCGATGTTGAACGGGACGCCGAGGAACAGGTCAGCGCTGCGCTGGTACAGCTGGCAGGAGAGCTTGCCGTCGGCGACGTAGAACTGGAAGAAGGCGTGACAGGGCGCGAGAGCCATCTTGTCCAGCTCGGCGACGTTCCAGGCGGAAACGATCATCCGGCGGGAGTCCGGGTCCCGGCGTAGAGTGTCGAGAATCTCGCTGATCTGGTCGATGTGCCTGCCGTCCGGGGCGGGCCAGGACCGCCACTGTGCGCCGTAAACCGGACCGAGTTCGCCGTTCGCGTCGGCCCATTCGTCCCAGATGGTGACTCCGTGCTCCTGCAGCCAGCCGACGTTCGAGTCGCCACGCAGGAACCAGAGCAGCTCGTACACGATGGACCTGAGATGCACCTTTTTGGTGGTGATCAGCGGGAACCCCTGCGAGAGGTCGTAGCGTAGTTGGTGCCCGAAGACACTTCGGGTGCCGGTGCCCGTCCGGTCGGCTTTGGCCGTCCCGGAGGTAAATACCAGCCGCAACAGGTCTTCGTACTGGGTGTCCGCCATGATGGTCGAGTCTACTGGCCGTCGACAGGCGCGTACTCGACGGTCACCTCTCCCCGTACGGGCCCTGGTGTCCTGGCTCAGGCACCAGCCGCAAGGGGCGAGGGGGATCGTGCGGTCGCTGTCGTGGCGGCCTTCTCGTCGTGCTCGCGCAGCATCCGCATGACGGTGGCGGGCCCCTCTTCGTACCGGTGGTGATGGCGAGTCGCTTGGCGATGCCGCGCAGGCTCACCTCCTGGTCGCGCAGGTGGAGGGCCATGGACGGCATCGACTCGTCGGTGACGCCCGCGCCACAGGTGGCTCGCCGGGCGGGCTGGTGTTTCATGAGCGGCCACCTGTGCAACATCGCCCTGCGTCGCTGGTCCGAGCGTCCGGGCTGAGGGAGCTGTCGGCAAAGATCCGGATTTCGGATGGCCACGCTGAATCCGCAAGCTGGAGGAGGCCGCGATCTGTATGGGTGACGGGCGCGGACCAGGACGGTCTGACCAGGGGACTCGCTCGGAGCCGGATGGGCGCGGTACCGGCCCGCGGTGTTCTCGGGGTGGCCTGCCGGCTGCTGGGGAGTGTGGCCGATGCCGAGGACGTGGCCCAGGACGTGTGGCTGCGGGTGGCCGGAGCGGATCTGCAGCGCGTCGATGATCTGCGGGCGTGGCTGGTGACGGTGGCCGCGCGGCGGTCGTACGACATCCTCAAGAGTGCCAGGGCCCGTCGGGAGACCTATGTCGGGCCATGGCTTCCGGAACCACTGCTGACCGGGCCCGACGCATCACAGGCGGTCCTCGTCGATGAGTCCGTCGGTTCGGCGATGCTCCTGATCATGGAGGAACTGTCCCCGCCGGAGCGGGTGGCCTTTGTCCTGCACGATGTCTTCGGTCTCGAGTTCGGCCGGATCGCTGAAGTGCCGGACGTCCCCGTGCCGGGTGCCCGGCAGTTTGCCTCCAGGGCACGACGGCGGGTGGCCAAGGCGAAGCAGTCCATGTCCCAGGCGTCGAAGGCGGAACGCGAACGCGTGCTCACCGGCCCCGCGACGTGGAAGGCACCAAGATCGATGACGGTGTCCCCGGGGCCGTTCTCCCGCCCGTGAGCTGGTCCATGATCCGTCTCACCGCCCGCTGAACCGTCTACCGCATCGCTGTTCACGGGCCCGACGACGAGCCCGAATCCAAGCAGCAGGGAATGCGCAGCACTACTTCGTCCTTCCCCCCGGTCCGGCGCAGAGCATTTCTCGGCGCGCCCGCCGGTGTGTCGGCCACCGGCGGGCAGGACGCGGTATCGGCGGCGGCATGCACGCTGACCGCGCCCTGGCCGTTCGCCCACTTGCCCAGGGCACCGCAGTACTGCCGGGCAACCCCCACCGGCGCTGTCCCGCACGGGGGAAACGACGCATCGTCGATCCCCCACGCCTCAGGAGCGATCGCCCCGCACCACCCGTTCGGCGATCCGCCGCCGCACCGGCAGCGGGCCCCACGGCGGCTGGTTCACGGACTGCGGGACGGTGACCTCGGCCGTTATGCCGGCCGCGGGGTGCGCCGCGCGGTGGGTCATGTCCGTACGGTGCTCGCCCACGCCGTACGCGGACTGGACGCCACCGGCATCCGCACCGTCGACGCCGCGCTGGAGAACGCCGACGGCACCGCGGGTCTGGGGCGGCTCGGGGTCAACGCGGCGCTCGCGGTGTCCGTCGCCGCCGCGCTCGCCGGTGCGGCGGGTCAGGGGCTGCCGCTGTACCGTGCGCTCGCCGGGGAGGTGCGGGTCCGGCTTCCGTTGCCGATGGCCGGCACCGTCTCGGGGGAGGGCACGCGGCGGGGCTGATCGACGTCCAGGACGTCCTGGTCATCGCCGTCAGGCGCAGCCTGCGCCGGCGCCGACGCGACGTCCTCGACGGCTGCCTCACCGGCACCGGCCTGCCCACACCATCACGACGGCATCACGCTTTGAAGGCCGGTGGGCGCGGGGTGGCCTGGTGCCGCCCCAGGCGTTCGGGGGCACGAGGTACCAGGCACTCACCACACCCCGTCACGCTCCGCCGCTCCCTCGGTGCTCTCACGCAGGATGAGCCGGTGTGCCACGACGCGGTCCTGCGGGCTCGCCGAGCCGGGGCGGCCCGCGTCGTCCGGGGTCTCCGGGTGCGTCGCCTCGTCGATGCGGCGCAGCAGCAGGACCTGTACTTCGACGGCTGCTCCACCGTCGTCACGGCCAAGGGGCCCGGCGGGCTCGACCTCGCCGGCGGCATGACCGTCGACGTGTGGATCGCCCCCTACGCCTACGAGCACGGCATCGACGGCAAGCCACAGGCCCGGGTCAACCAGCACGACCCGGGCGCGAGGACCGGCTTCCTGCTCGGCCTGCGCCGCTTCGGGCAGATCGTCTTCCAGCTCGGCTTCGGCACCGACCTGGCCGAGGTCACGGGAGCCCCGGACCGGCCGGCCGCCAAGGGCAGGTGGAGCCACGTCGCCGCCACCTACGACCCGCCGCGCCCGGCGGACGTCGACGCGCTGCCCCACCACGACTTCGCCACCGGCGACCTCACCGGATGGACCGTCGTCTCCGGTACGGCCTTCAGCGACGCGAACGTCACCACCCGCACGGACTGGGGCTGGGGCGGCCCCTTCTACCAGGCCGAGACCCAGGACGACCCGGCCGGCCACCACCTGTGGGGCTTCAGCCCCTCCGCAGGCGGCGACGGCGCCACCGCCGTCCTGCGCTCCACCCCCGTGGTCCTCGGCGGAGACGGCGTGATCGACCTGCTCGTGTCCGCCGGCGACGACCCCGACCGGCTCTACGCGGCCGTCGTCCGCGCCGACGACGGCAAGGTACTGGCCAAGGCCACCGGCCGCGGCACCGAGCAGTACCGCCGCGTCGTCCTCGACCTCTCCGCCCACATCGGCGACCGGATCCACATCGAGGTCGTCGACCGGGCCGACGGGGGCTGGGGCCACATCAACGTCGCCGACGTCAACGTCCCCGTCCGGCGCTCCTGAACCCCCGGCCCCGCCCCGCGTACGCGTCGGCCCAGGGCCGGCGTCCCGCTCCGCCCGATCAGACCGACCCCACACCGAGGGAGGTTCGTATGCGAACCCGTGCACCATCGAGCTCCACGGCCAGAAGCAGTCTGATGCGGCTGCTGTTCGCGCTCGCGATATGCCTGGGCCTGACATCACCACTGACGACGCAGACCGCCGG
Organism: Streptomyces sp. NPDC006134; assembly: GCF_040628835.1. Taxonomy (NCBI): domain Bacteria; kingdom Bacillati; phylum Actinomycetota; class Actinomycetes; order Kitasatosporales; family Streptomycetaceae; genus Streptomyces; species Streptomyces sp. NPDC006134. The sequence goes on from NZ_JBEXTV010000049.1 coordinate 14,454, forward strand.
CGCGGCCGGAACCAGCCTGTCGAACCCCGGCTTCGAGTCCGGCGACCTCAGCGGCTGGACCACCACCGGAACCGCTTCGACGGGGCCGTCACCGACGACCCGGGCTGGGGCTGGGGCTGCTGCTTCAACCAGCAGGGCTCCTACCACCTGTGGGGATTCGCCGGGGGCGGCGACGCCGCCCCCGGGACCGTGACGTCCGAGCCGTTCACCCTGACCGGTACCGGCATGGTCAGCGCACTGGTCTCCGGCGGCCGCAACGAGAACGACCTCCACGCCGCCCTGACCACCCTCGACGGGACCGTCCTGCACAAGGCCACCGGGACCGACGACGAGGCGTACCGCCGCGTCACCCGGGACGCCCGCGGACACCTCGGCGAACAGCTGCGCATCACCGTCGTGGACAAGGCCGCCGGCGGCTGGGGCCACATCGACCTCGACGACGTCTGCGTCGGCACCGACCCGGCACCCGATCCCTCCCCGCGGGGCCTCGCCGCCCACTGGGACTTCACCGAGGGCCAGGGGACCCACGACCAGGGAGAAGGTCAGCCAGGCCGCCGACCCCATCAGCTACGTCTTCAACGACGCGCAGTACAAGCCGGACAGCGACCCGCTCTGGCGCCCGAGGAACGAGGCCGACGGCGTCCTCTCCGGCGCCCTGCTGTTCGACGGCTACTCCACCTGGGGCACCCGCGCCGCGGCGCAGACGCAGCTGCCCGCGGACGGCCTGACCGTCGAGGCGTGGGTCGCGCCGCGCGCCTTCGAGTGGGGAGACGAGGGCAAACCGTCCGCCGTCGTCAACCAGCAGGACAAGGCGGCCGAGCGAGGCTTCTCCCTCGGTGTCGGCCGGCACGGCAGATGGCAGTTCGGGATCGGAACCGGCGACGCGTGGTACGAGACGACGGTCCCGAAGACGGCGGCCCTGGCCGCGGGCAAGTGGGCGCACCTGTCGGCCGTCTTCGCCCCGCGTGAGGGAGAGATCAGGCTCTTCCTCAACGGCGAGCAGGTCGCCCAGACCTCCGTCCCGACCACCGCACGGCTGGCCAAGGCCGACGTTCCCCTGATCATCGGCCGCCACAACCAGCCCGCCGTCGTCAACGGCACGTTCGCCGTCAACATGTTCAACGGACTCATCGACGAGGTGAAGATCCACGACAGCGCCCTCACCCCGGCGACAGCGACCTGACCGAGTGGAAGATGCACCCCACCCTCGTCACCAGCCAGACCGCCGGCCTGGACGTCGGCGCCGGACGCAAGGTCCGCTTCGGTGACTTCCGCGATCCCTTCGTCTGGAAGGAGGTTGACACCTGCTTCCAGCTGATGGGCTCCGGCGTCCAGGCCACCGACGGCAAGGTCATCGGCGGCACCGCGCTCCTCTACACCTCCAAGAACCTCACCGACTGGACCTACTCGGGCCCCCTGATGGTCGGTGACGTGGCGGCCCACTCCAGGACCGGTCAGGTGTGGGAGCTGCCCACCTTCCTGCCCATCGGCAAGGACGCCCAGGGCCGCGAGCGCCGGGCGCTGCTCGTCAACCCGGCCTTCCCCGCCGGGACTGACCCGGCCACTCTGTCCGATGGCCTCGGACACCCACGCCCATGCCGGCCCGGTCCGCGAGCTCGCCGCGGTCCGGGCCGGCGCACAGCCCGGTGACGCTGTTCGCGGACATGTACGACTCGGGCCACTGCCCACCAGGGCGGGCGTCCCGCGTCGCGCTCCGGCTTGCAGGCCGCTTCTGACGGCTCTTGGTGGGCTGGGCGGACCTCGTGGTCGCCCGGGCAGGACGCCCGTATGGTGCGGCGCCACGGACTCACGGACGCGCAGTGGCGGAAGACCGACCCCCTCCTGCCCGGCAACGGCAAGCCGGGCGGGCAGTGGGCGGATCACCGCAGGGCGATCAACGGGGTGCTGTTCCGGGCCCGGACCAAAGTGCCCTGGCCCGACCTGCCGGAACGGTACGGTCCCTGGCAGACCGTCTGCGAGCGTCACCGCCGCCGGTCGGCCGACGGCACCTGGCAGACCGTCCTTCAGGAGTTACGGAACGAGGTGGATGCCGGTGACTTGCCGTCCGAGTTGGTGTGCAGCGCGGGGAAGAGCAGCCGTCCGCCCGGCTTGAGAGCGTTGGCCAGGGCGGGCAGCAGCCGGTCGGGGTTCCGGTACGGCAGGGAGCCGACGGAGTAGATGAGGTCGCACGGATCGGCGCCGCACAGGTGGGCCACGGCGTCGGCGCACACCAGGCGCGGCCCGGGGCAGCGGCGATGCCGCAAAGAGGGCTGCAGAAAGGGCTGCGGAAACGGATCGGCCCTCGTCCCGCTCACCGTGGCGGAGATCCGGCGGTTCCTGGACGCTCTCCTGCCCGCCCGCGAGCCGGCCGCGATCCCGTCACCCCCACACCGCACTGGTCGGCCCGGCGAAGACGCCGCCAGGCCGTCGTCCGCCGCTGCCCTGCCGAAAACGCAGCTCAGGACATGAACCGCTGCCGGAGTATTGACTTCATGGCAAGCGTTTTCCCCAAGCTGGTATCCCAGGGCCCGATGCGCCCGACGACGGGACGACGGGACGACGGAGGGAGACCGGCGTGACCTGGTCGCCGCCCGGCGCACGGTCACCGCCGGTCGTGACCGTGTGCCCGTCCGCCGTACTCGAACCCCGGACGGGGGCACACGCAGCGGCCTGCCGAGCGTACAGGCCGGCTGCCCCCACGCCCCCACCCCATCCGCGACCGACGAAAGCCGGAGATACACGTGACCGAGCGCAGCCCCGTGGACCAGAACCCGACCGCGCCCTTGCCGGCGTCGAGTGTCAGTGCCGCCGCCGGCCCCGGCGTGGTGGGTGATTTCGCACCGCCTGTCGCAGGCCGGCCTCGCCGCCGGTACGCGATCGCCGGCACCGGTCACCGCGCCGGCATGTATGTCGCCGCCCTGACCGGCGACCACGCCGATGTCGGTGAGATCGTGGCATGGCTGGACCCCAACCTCGCCCGCATCGACTACTACGACATCCAGGTTGGCCGTGCCCTCGGCCGTGGAGCGGCGGGGCTGCCCCGCTACACCCCCGAAGGGCTCGAGCGCATGGTCGCCGAGCAGCGGGTCGAGACCGTCGTCGTCACCAGCGTCGACCGTACGCACGCCGACCTGGTGGACCGCAGCCTGCGGGCCGGCGCCGATGTCGTGGTGGAGAAGCCGCTCGCCACCGACGCCGCCGGCTGCCGGCGCATCATCCGGGCCGTCGCCGACACCGGCAACGACCTGGTGATGACCTTCAACTACCGTTACGCGCCCCGCAATGCGACCCTGCGACAGGTCATCGCCGACGGCATGATCGGCGAGGTCACCGGCGTCCACTTCGAGTGGGTCCTGGACACGATGCACGGCGCGGACTACTTCCGCCGCTGGCACCGGGAGAAGACCGACTCCGGCGGTCTGCTCGTCCACAAGGCCAGTCACCACTTCGACCTCGTCAACTGGTGGATCGACGACGTGCCCGTCCGCGTCTACGCCTCGGGGGCGCTGCGCTTCTACGGTGACGCCAACGCCGCTGCCCGCGGCATGGGGCCCCGCCCCGAGCGGGGCACCGGCGCGGGCCCCGACCCCTTCGCGCTCGACCTGCGTGCCGATCCCCGGCTGGAAGCCCTCTATCTGCGGGCCGAGCAGCATGACGGATACCGCCGTGACCAGGACCCGTTCGCCCCGGGCGTCACCATCGAGGACAACATGTCCGTCCTGGTCGACTACCGGCGCGGGGCCACCCTGACGTACGCGCTCAACGCCCACAGCCCGTGGGAGGGGTACCGGGTCTCGGTGAACGGCACGCTCGGCAGGGCCGAACTCACCGTCGTCGAGCGAGGACACGTCCAGCTCGACGGTGAGGGCAACGTCGTCCTCGACCCCTCCGCCACGCGTGAGGCCCCTGCTGCCGACCCGGTCCGTCCTGCCGAGGAGCGCCTCGTCGTGCAGAAGCACTGGAGCCGCGCGGAGGAGGTGATCATCCCTGACGGGATCGGCGGTCATGGGGGAGGGGACGCCCTTCTCCTGATGGACGTCTTCCGGCGCGACCTGCGCTTGCAGGCGGATCCCCTGGGCCGCCCGGCGGGATACCTCGACGGTGTGCGTGCCGTGGCCGTCGGTATCGCGGCGAACCGGTCGATGCTGTCCGGGCAGCCCGTCCTCGTCGACGAGCTGGACCTGGGGGTGTCACTGGAGGAGGTCCCCGGTCCGCGAGCCAGACCGTAGGGACCCGACCGCATTCGAGCGGGCCGGGCGAGCCCTCCGGTTCGCCGGAGCCACTTCTGCCGCCCGGCAGGGAAAGCCACGCCGGGCACCGTCTCCGGCAGCACGCTCTCCGCCGTCACCCTGCCCTGCCCTGCCCCGGCCCGACGCCCGCCGGGGCAGGGTCTTCCGTGCTGCCCCGGCGCTCCCTCGGCCCGCTCCGGCAGCGGCCGTCGTGCCCCACGCACAGGCCGTCGCCAAGCGGACCGCGCGTCTCATGTGGTGTGGATCTCCAAGGCGGTGCGCACGGCGGACTCCACGGCTCCCTCGATCCACGCCGGCTTGACGGACGTGTGGTCCCCGGCGAAGTGCAACGGCCCTTCCCGCACGGGGATGGCGGGCAGCAGCTCCGTGTGCTGTCCGGGCAGGAGCACGGACGCCTCCCCGTAGGCGTAGGGGTCGCGCAGCCAGCTCTGGGTGCGGCCCGCGCCGGTGTAGAAGACCTCGATGCGCTGACCGTAGACCTGCTGGAGGCCGCACAGGGCGTGCGGGTACCGCGCGTCGTCGTCCAGGGAGTCCCAGCGCGAAGCGTCGTCCGCCCAGGTGTAGGAGGCCAGGACCACACCCCCCGCGCTGCCCGCGACCGGATGGGACGGGTGGAACATGAACCGGTTGGCGTTGTCCGACACCGAGCCGCCGCCCACCACGTCGACCGCCTCCGGCTGGTCGCGCGCGATCGAGCGGTTGGCGGCGTAGTGGGTGCGCTGACCGGGCGTGATGTACCCGTCGGGCACCGAGGGGTGCGCGCCGAGCAGGCTGCCGTCCGCGGCGGCCCGGCCGGTGCGGTAGGCGTCGTACAGACCCGGGTCGATACGGTTCAGCTCACGCTTCCAGTCGGCCTCGTCGAACTCCCACCAACGGCGGCTGAACTCCAGCAGCACCTTGGTCGCGCTGTCGTAGTGCAGCTCGCAGACCGCCCGGCGCTTGCCGTACGACAGGGGCGGGTCGATCTGCACGTGACGCAGTCCGGAGAACGGCACCGTGACCACGGCGGCGTCCGCGGTGAACTGCTCGCGTACGACGGGACCGCCGCGGCCCTCCGACACGGTGTCCACCCACACGTGCGGGCCCTTGCCCCGGACGTGCCCGGAGTCCGGCGACGGACGGTCCGGGTGGTGGTACTCGATGCGCGTGACACGGCGGTCGAACCGCACGTCCTTGCGTACGCGTTCCAGCAGGGCGTCCGGCAGTACGGCCGTGCCGCCCTCCAGCTCGTAGAAGGGCGTGTCGGGGCTGATGAGGGAGGAGCCGATGAAGCTGTGGATGAAGGACAGGGGGAGGCGGGAGGTGAGGTTCTCCAGGGTGCCGATCAGGTCGACGGTCCGCTCGTCGAGGCCGGCGTGCTCGGTCAGGAAGCGGAACATCGACCAGTCACCGAACCGCTGCACCACGCGGGCCCAGCCCCGCAGCCGCTCGGGGAGCGGCTTGTCGACGCGCTTGCCGTCACGGTCGACGTAACTGAACTCGTCGCGCACCGGGTCCAGCGCGGAGCGCAGGATGGTGGCGGCGGGGGTGTCCCAGTAAGCCCGGGGGACACCGAACGACCGGTTCACGCGCCGGGGCGCGCGGGCGTAGTCGGCGCGCCGCACGCGGATGCCGTTGACGTGGATCCAGGTGCGGTGGGCGGGACGCCCCTCGCTGTCGACGTCGACATAGTGGAAACGCCGCTTCTTCAAGCCGAACTGGTCGATCAGCTCCATCACCAGGGGATGGCTGCCCGGGATGCGCATCGCGCCCGCTTCGGCGTACTGGCGGGGGTCGGCGAAGGGCTGCTCGGCGCGCTCGTGGCCACCGCTCCGGAAGGTCTTGACGCGTCCGCCCGCCCGGTTGCCGTTGGCCTCCAGCACCGTCACCCGGTGGCCTGCCCTCCTCAGCAGCCAGGCGGCCACCAGGCCGGCCGGGCCGGCGCCGATGACCAGGACGTTCTTGGGCCGTGTCCGTCGCTGAGCCGGCAGTCCCTTTTGGAGGACGCTCTGGTAACGCGGGACGAGGGGGCGGTCGTCGGAGTCCAGGACGAGCAGTGCGCGGGCGACGGCCAGGCACCGGTCGAAGTCGGCACCGCGGGTGTCGCTCGGGGCGGCCGGTACGGGCAGAGCCGCGGCGACACCGCCGGTCAGGGCCGTGGCCACCGTGGCCGTGCCGGCCACCGCCGCGAAGCCTCTCCGGGAGAAACCGCCTTCTGGACGCGCCACCGCGTGATCTTCAGTCATGGCGGCCTTTGTACCGGCGGCCGTGGCCGGACGTCCGCCCTTCCCTCCGGCGTTGACTCGAAGGAGCTAAGCGGGGGCGGACCCTGACGGCACAGGGGATCCACCGACGTGAACCGATCGGAAAACCCGAAGGGATGAACGCGGCGCGAAACCCGTATGACGTGGCGGCCGATCCTCCACACTGCGACGACACGCGCGTCCACATCCGTGCTCTCCGGCGGGCCTGCGCGGCGCATCGCGTACGCGGCGCCGACAGGGCCTCGCGGGAGCGCGAGGTGAGGGAGGGGAGGCGACGGAGGGAGGGGGAGGATGGCGCAGCGGCGTACTCCGTTCGGTGACAGAGCCCGCTACTGGTTCGACAGCACGCTGGCCCGCGGTGCCGCCGCCCTCGTCGGCTGGATGGCGCTGCTGTGCCTGGCCGTCGTCGTCCCGGCCAGTGCGGTGCTGGTGTGGACCGACCCCGACGCGCCGGCGTCCCTGACGGACCGGCTGGCGCGGGTGTGGCGCCTCACCGGGGAGACGCTGCGGCTGGGCGGTGCGACGGGTACACCGCTGCGGGTGACGATGTCGGTGCTGCTCGCACTGGTCACTCTGCTGTACGTCTCGACGCTCGTCGGCCTGATCACGACGGCGCTCACGGAGCGGCTCACCGCGTTGCGGCGGGGCCGTTCCACCGTGCTCGAACAGGGACACGCCGTGGTCCTGGGGTGGTCGGAGCAGGTCTTCACGGTGGTGAGCGAGCTGGTGGCCGCCAACGCCAACCAGCGGCGCGGCGCGGTGGCGGTGCTGGCCGACCGGGACAAGACCCTCATGGAGGAGGCTCTGAGCACGAAGGTGGGCGCCACCGGCCGTACGCGGCTGATCTGCCGCAGCGGCCCCACCACCGACCCGGCCGTGCTCGCTCTGACGAGCCCGGCCACGGCCGGTGTCGTGCTGATCCTGCCGCACGACGAGCCCGACGCCGATGCCGAGGTGGTCAAGACACTGCTGGCGCTCAGGGCGGCCCTGGCCGGGGAGCGGAACCGTCCGCCCGTCGTCGCCGCCGTCCGGGACGACCGGTACCGCCTGGCCGCATGCCTCGCCGCCGGACCGGGCGGCATCGTCCTGGAGAGTGACACCGTCACCGCCCGGCTGATCGTCCAGGCCGCCCGCCGCCCCGGGCTCTCCCTCGTCCACCAGGAGCTCCTCGACTTCGCCGGTGACGAGTTCTACCTGATCACCGAGCCGGCCCTGGCCGGCCGCCCGTTCGGCGAGGCGCTGTTGTCCTACCCGACGTCGAGCGTGGTCGGGCTGGTGCGAGGAGACACCGCCCTGCTCAACCCGCCGCCAAGGACGCCGATCGCTCCGGACGACCTGCTCGTCGTCATCTCCCGTGACGACGACACGGCCCGGCTGGGCGACTGCGCGGAGCTGGTCGAGGAGGCGGCGATGGCGTCCGGCCCTTCGACGCCCGCGCGGGCGGAGCGGGTTCTCCTGCTGGGCTGGAATCGCCGGGCACCGCTCATAGTCGACCAGCTGCGGCGCCGCGCCCGGCCCGGATCGGCCGTCGACGTGGTGGCGGAGCGGGGCGAGGCGACGGCCCGGCAGGTGAACGAGGCCGACGCGAACAGCGGCACCGGTCTGCGCCTGACACTGCACCACGGGGACGTCACCCGTCCCGAGACCCTGCGGCGTCTGGACGTCCACTCCTACGACAGCGTGATCGTGCTCGGCCGGGACCCCCGCCCCGGACAGCCGCCGGACGCCCCCGACAACCGCACGCTCGTCACTCTCCTGCTGCTGCGCCGACTGGAGGAAGCCACCGGGCGCGAACTGCCGGTCGTCACCGAACTGGTCGACGACCGCAACCGGGCGCTGGCCCCCATCGGCCCCGGAGCCGACGTGATCATCAGTGGCAAGCTCATCGGCCTGCTCATGGCACAGATATCCCAGAACCGGCACTTGGCAGGGGTGTTCGAGGAGCTGTTCTCCGCGGACGGCACCGGGGTCCGCCTGCGGCCGGCCACCGACTACGTACTGCCCGGGCGTGAGACGTCCTTCGCCACGGTGGTGGCCGCGGCACGGCATCGCGGCGACTGCGCCATCGGCTACCGAAGCCACGCCGACTCGTCGACGAGCCCCGGCTACGGCGTGCGGATCAATCCGCCCAAGGACGAGCGGCGCCGCTGGGCGGTCGAGGACGAAGTGGTCGTCATCGGCAGGGACTGACGGACGGTTTCGGCGAGGAGGTGCGGACCTTCCTTCGGGCGTACCGGACCAGGTAGGGCCGGGGCCGCAGGAAAGAAGGGCAGGGGCCGGTCCGGGATCCCCGGGGCCGGTCCACGGGGGGTCCGCTGCCGGTGGTCCGGCGACTGCGACGCCCGCGACCGGGTCCACGCATGTGCTGCCTCCGGGGACAGGGGCCCCCTCGCGCGAAGGTGTCCGCGAACCCCGCCGCCCCCGCCGCCCCCGGCGCAGCCGTCGCCGCGGCGGGGGCCCGGTCGGTGTCCAGGCGTTCCGCGGCCGGGAGCGGGGCGCCCGTGGCGGAGGCGGAGCCGAGGAGGGGAGCCGTGGCCTCGGGGCCGCCCGTGAGGGCATGGGCGGCGGCGAGGATCTCCACGTCCGGACCCGCCGGCAGCCGGACGCAGCGGTCGCGTCCGAGTACTGGTTTGGTCTAGACCAAGAGGGGTACGCTTCCCTCGCCACCCATGGCCGCCCTCGCGGCCGTGGAGTCGCTGCTTGACATGCTCATGCCTACCTTGCCTTCGGGTGGGCGGGCACGAACCCCCACACAGGAGTCGTCATGAAGAGCAAGAAGATGCTGGCCGCCGCCATCGGCGCGGGGATCGCCCCGCTCCTGGCCGTGAGCCTTCCGGCCGGCACCGCGAGCGCGCACGGCTACATATCCTCGCCCCCCAGCCGGCAGGCCCAGTGCGCCGCCGGCCTGGTCTCCTGCGGTTCCATCAAGTACGAGCCGCAGAGCGTCGAAGGTCCCAAGGGCCTGATGAGCTGCAGCGGAGGGAACGCCGCCTTCGCCGAGCTCGACAACGACAGCAAGGGCTGGAAGGTCACCTCGGTCAGCCGGACGACCAGCTTCAACTGGCGGCTGACGGCACGGCACGCCACCAGCACCTGGCAGTACTACGCGGGCGGCCGGAAGATCGCGGAGTTCGACGACGGTGGCGCCCGGCCGGGCGAGACCGTCACCCACCAGGTGAACTTCGGCAGCCTGACCGGCAAGCAGAAGGTGCTGGCCGTGTGGAACATCGCCGACACCGCCAACGCCTTCTACGCCTGCGTGGACGTGAACGTGAGCTGACGCGGGGCCGCACCACCCGGCCCCGGCCGGGACGGACCGGCCCTGCCGGGGCCGGCCGGTGTCCCGGTGCCCGGAGCGGGTGACGCGTCACCCGCTCCGGGCACCGGGTGCCTCCCTCTCTCCCGGCCGCCCGGTGCCCGGGAGCCTTCGGACGACCGCGTGCGAGCACGTGTGAAAGGGCGGGGTACGGCGGTGAAGAGAGTCGGCGAGCGAAGCCTGTACCCGCTCGGGGGCTCGCCCCGAAGGGAGCCGGGGACGGCGGGCGGGCCACCCGGGCGGCCCGGTCCCTGGCCGGCCGGGTCCGGCGGCGCGGCCCGGGGCTTCTCAGGGTCTGCGTGGGCGCGGTGTTTCTCTGGTTCGGCGTCCCCGAGTTCTTCCCCGCGGCTGGCCCCGCCGAAGGGGGCGCCGTGCGGGCCGCGACGAAGCTCACCTTCGGCCTGCTGCCGCCGGACGTGGTGCCTACGGATGCCGGCGGCGTCCGAGACGGCCACCGGCCTCGGCCTCGGCCTCGTCACGGGAGTGCTGCTCCGCGTGGCCCTGGTGGGGTTCTTCGCCCACATGGGCGGCGTCTTCTCCGCGCTCCTGCTGCTCCCCGAGGAGATGTGGCAGGGGGCGCGCCGGTCCTCACCCTGGAGGGCCAGTACATCATCAAGAACGTCGTCCTGGTCGCGGCCTGTCTCGTGGTGGCGGCCGACGAGTGGGGCCGGGCGGTGCCGCCGTGAGGACGTCCGGGGCGCCGGAGCGTGCCGGCCGCGGCGCGGTGGCTCGTCCCGGACTCCCCACGAGCCGCCCCCTGTTCGGGAGGGCGGTCACGAGAACGCCGCCGTCACGGCCGCCCGTCAGGTCCCCGGCAGTCATCCCACCAGCAGGCCGACCCACCGGTCGGCATATCGAGACGAGGTTCCATGAACCGACCCGGAGCCACCGCCCGCGCGGTCGCCGTGACCCTGCTCACCACCGGCCTCGCCGCCGCCCCGGCGGCTGCCGCCCCCGTCGCCCCCGGGGCGAAGGCCCGCGTCGGCGCCGACTGGGCGACCCGGTCGATCGTCTTCACCGCCGCCGCGGGACAGGCCAACGATCTCCACGTGATCCCCATGGATCTCGGCGCCGGGGTCCGGCGGATCGGCTTCCGCGACGCGGTCCCGCTCGAACCCGGCGACCACTGCGCGTACCTCGAACCCGGGGACGACACCTTCGTCGTCTGCGAACTGCCCACCGGCGGCTCCCGGCCGGACAGGATCGACATCCTCCTCGGCGACCACGACGACACGATCGTCACCAGCGACCCCGCGGTCGCCACCGTCCGCGGCGGCCCCGGCGACGACGAACTGCACGCCCACACCGCGCACACGGTGCGGGGCGACGCGGGGGACGACATGGTCATGGGGCGTGCGGTCCTGGACGGCGGCGACGGCATGGACCACCTGATGGGCGACGACGGCGGCCAGCGGCTGCGGGGTGGCCCGGGCGACGACATGATCGAGGCGTACGGCGGTGCGGACCTCGTGTACGCCGGCCCGGGTGACGACCACGCCATGGGCGGGGACGGCCGCGACGTCGTCCTCGGCGGCCCCGGTGACGACACACTGCACGGCGAGGGCGGCGACGACCTGGTCGGCGGCGGCCCCGGGAAGGACACCGTCGAAGGCGGCCCGGGCCGCGACACCGTCCTCCGGTAGGCGCGCCCCCGGGCCCCGCAGGCCCTGGCCCGCTGGAGCAGGCCCGGTTCCGCGTGGTCACCGCCCGCTTCGGCCAGGTCCCGGGAGCGCGCGGACCGGGCTGGGGCGGTGGCAGCCTGGTGCGGCCCCCGCGTCGAGGGCGCGCAGCAGCGGCAGCAGCACGTGTTCGCGGTGGATGCCGAGGTCGTAGATGCCGGCTGCGGCGATCCGCAGGGACCGTTCCCGGAAGCCGGGCAGGGTGGCTCCGGGCATCCGGAAGCCGCGGACGGCATCGGCCAGGGCGGTGACGGCGCCATCCGGATCGAGGCCCGGTACCGCCCGGCACAGGTCGCGGCAGAACAGCATGGGGAGGTTCTCGTCCGCGGCGATGCGGGCGGCCGGCTGTCCACCGAGGGGTCTCCGCAGGCCCTGCCGGTGTTGCGGTGGACCTCCCGGGCGGTCGTCTCCTGCGCGGTGACGTGGGCCGGGGGTGCGGCACGCCGGGCCGGCCGCAGGGCGACGGAGCGGGTGAGGGGAGCGGACGGCGTCCGGGGGACGGGGGCGGCGGGCGCGGGCCAGGAGGCCGAGGCAGGCGAGCGGCGGCTCAGTGTGCGGTGAGCGGTGTACCCGCCTCCGGCGGCACGGTCTCCGTACCGGCGGCGGGCCCGGTCCCGAGCGCGGCGAGGAAGCCGGCGGCGAGCGCGGCGGCGTCGTCCGGGCCGCCGGTGCCGTAGAGGTGGAAGTCGGGCCGCACCAGCACCACGTGCGCGTCCAGGTCGTCGAGCCAGGCCGCGTAGGTGCCGTCGGTGTCCTCGACGTCGTGCACCCCGCCGCCGGCCTCTCCGGCCGGCGCGTCCGCGGTACGGGAGAGAAGCACGCCGGGCCCGCCGAACACGTCGTCGGACAAACGCGGTTCACCGCCCCCGGCGCGCACCCGCCCCTGCCGGGCGAGGGTTCCGCCGTGTGCGCCGGTGTGGAGGCCGGGGCCGCGGTGGGGCCGGCGGCTTCCGGCCGGCGCTCCACTCGGCGAGCATGCGGGCGTCGCGCTCGGCGGCCTCGCGGGGATCGGTCAGGCAGATGATCCGGCCGAGGCTCATGGAGAACTCCACGAACGCGACGGCGTGCCGCAGCCGTTCGGAGCCGTAGGTGTCCAGCAGGCGGTCGTCGGCCGGGCCCCGCAGTACGGCGTCCAGTTTCCAGCCCAGGTTCATCGCGTCCCGGGCGCCCGCGCCGAGCCCCTGGCCGGCGAACGGCGGCATGAGATGCGCGGCGTCCCCCGCCGGCAGGACGCGGCCCCGGCGACACGGTCGAGGTGGAGGCCGACCGGCTCGGCCCCCTTCGCAACACCCTCGTCGGCCCGCAGGTTTGCTGAGCGCACACCACCGTGGGCACCGCCGCCGTTCCTGATCCGGCGGCGCACCGCCGCTCACGCGCCGAGCCCGGTTCGTCTCCCCCTCCCACACACAACCGCCGTCAGCCTTGAGGACTCCACCCCGCAGCCTTGAGGGCTCCACCCCGCAGCCTTGAGGACTCCACCCCGCCGAAGCATCCCGGCACCCCCCGCGATGATCCGGGAGGACGTCTTCCGCCCGGAGAACCGAGTCTCCGCCGGTCCCGGGCCGGCCGCTGTGGTCAGGACGGCGAGAGCAGGGCGGCGAACGCCCCGAGCAGCAGATAGACGACGCCACTGGAGCGGTCCAGACGGCGCTGGACGGCGGGGCTGCGGCGCAGTCTGCCCGCGAGCGCGCTGGACACGAGGGTGTAGGCGCCGTCGCTGAGGATGGCGACGACCGTGAACAGGATTCCGAAGAAGAGCAGCTGGAAGGTGGCGGGGCCGCGGTCGGTGTCCACGAACTGGGGCAGGAACGCGGTGAAGAAGATGAGACTCTTCGGGCTGAGGATGTTGACGACGAAGCCGTCCCAGAGCACCCGCGGAAGCGAGTCCCGCGTCTGCCCGGCGACGGGACCGTCGACGACGCGGTGCGCGCGTGCGGTCCACAGCTTGCACACGCCCAGCCAGACCAGATAGCCGACACCGAGGTACTTCACCACGGTGAAGGCCGTCGGCGACGCGGTGAGCAGGGTTGAGAGCCCCAGCGCCGTCAGCAGGACGTAGACCGACGTGGCGAGGTGCACGCCGACCAGGGAGACCAGGCCCGCACGGCGGCCCTGGGAGACGCTCCTGGTCACGAGGTAGACGACGACGGGTCCGGGGATCAGCAGCAGACCGATGCTCGCCGCGAGGAAGACGAGGATCGTGGAGAGAGAGGGCATGGCGGCCTACGGACGCCTTCCCGTACCGGCCGCTCCGGTGTCCCGCTGCCGGGCGACCGGGGCGGGCACGAAGGAGAGGTCGACCGTCCAGATGTCGTCCGGGACCAGCTTGGCCAGCCGGGTGCCGTAGACGGAGGGGTCCGGCCGCAACCGGAACCGGGCGTCCCAGTGGTCCTCGTCCGGCCCGGCGTATTTGGTGAGGATGCGCCGGCCCCGCTCCACGTCGAAATCGACCACGTATCCCCGCCCGTGCCCGATGACCTGGAGCGTCTCACCCGTCTCCAGATCACATGTGTCGATCACCAGCTCGATCGAGGGATCGGCCAGCAGCCGTTCGTCCAGGACGGACCAGGCACCGGTGATCATCCAGAACGCCTCCTCCTCCCAGACGAACCAGAAAGGGCGCACGACCGGCCCGTTCATCGCCAGACGTCCGACCAGCGCGCGCGAGAGGAACTTCTCGACGTCGAACTGGGCGCCGTCGAAGGACCCGAAGGTGCCGTTCTTGCGGGAAAAGCGAATGCGCCGGGCAGTGATGCTCCGGTCCACCATGGAGAAGGGCTCCGTTCGATGAGACTCGTGGCAGCGGGCGCCACGGAAAGGGCGGACGTACGAATATCGCGTATGGGGGAGGGGCGGGGAATCCGTCGCGCTCAGGAGGCGGGTGCGTCGTATACGCAGCGGAATCCCACCTCGTTGTGCCGGTCGGTGAGCAGATCCTTTCCCCGGTAGAAGGTCGTGAGGCAGACCGGTGGTGAGGTCCAGGTGCCGCCGCGCAGTACGTGGAATGCCTCCGGGCGGTTCATGAACTCCGGTCCCTTCCGCCCTTTGAAGAAGGGCGCCATGTCCGCACGGGTGAAGAAATTGGTGCGCGTGATCTCCCAGACGTTGCCCGCCATGTTCAGCGCGCCGTAGGGACTGGCGCCGTCGGGCAGCGCGTCGGCCGGCAGGACGGGATCGGGCGGCCACGTCCGGGTGGTGCGCACGAGCAGCTCCTCCAGCTCCTCCAGGTCGCGGATCTCCTCCCGCCCGTACGCGCCGAGCACGCACCGCGCCTTGCCGGCGTCCCAGGTGCTGCCCCACGGGTAGGTCCGGGCGTCGGTCCCGCGGGCGGCCTTCTCCCACTCGTCCTCCGACGGCAGCCGGCCACCCGCCCAGCGCGAGAAGGCGTAGGCGTCGTACCAGTCGACGCCGACCACCGGCAGTTCCGGAGCGTTGAAGCGGGGGTCACGCCAGTGCGCCGGTGTGTAGTCCTTGCCCAGGGGCTCGTCGGGGTGGGCGAACTCACCGCCCGGGACGGCCTCCCGGAGGAACTCGCCGTAACGGGCGTTGGTCACCGCGGTCCGGTCGATGCAGAAGGCCGGAAGGTCGACGACGCGCAGCGGGTTGTCGGTGTCGTCCATCTGGAAGGGGCCGATCTCCCGGGCGTTCGCGCCCGCGATGAAGGGGCCGGTCGGCACCGTGACCACGTCCCGGAGGTCGGGCTCGCGCCGGGCCGCCGCTATCTCGGCGTGCTTGTCGGCGAAATGCTCGTCCTCCAGGGCGCGCAGCGCGTCCGGGTCCCGGGTGCCGAAGAAGTCCCAGAGCGCCTTCTTGGTGAAGGCGGCCCCGCACCCGACCGGTTTCCTCGCGTAGGCGGGCCGGCTGAAGTTGCTCGGCCAGCCCGAGATCCTGATCATGTGCTCGACCGCTTCCGGCAGCCGGTGCTCGCCCGCGGCCTTGATGGCGGTGAAGGCCACCCAGTCGACGTCGTCGTGGGTCGCGGCGCAGATGGCCTCGCGCGCCTCGGCCTCCTTGACGAACCGGGCGGCGAGCGTCTCCACGGCGATGCGCCGCACGTTCCAGTCCCGGTGCCCTGTCGCCCAGTCGCACAGCAGGGTCAGCAGCTCCCGGCTGTCGGGGTGCGCCGCCAGCGCCGCTTCCAGCTCCCGGAGCCGTTCCGCGTAGGCGGTGTCGTCGAGGGCTGCGAGGTCCGAGGAACTCACCAGATGGTCGAACACGCGGGCTCCTGCATCGCCGTGGTGGAAAGTCTGTCATTTCAGAGCCGGGCGACCGAATTTTCCGCGCCGCCCGGCTCCGTCCTGCTCAATATCCGGCCATTACCACTTGGTGGCGGCCTCTCCCTCTTCGCGGGAGCGGATGAAGTCTTCGCTGGTCATGGCTTTCTCCTTCCGGTATTCACTGGTGGAAGCCTTGCCGTGCCTGTACGGAGCGGCTGTGAGGGATCGCGAGGGCGCCCATACAAGATCCGAAATCCCCCGGTCGGGCCGCCCGATGACAGCACAATTTAAGAGTCCTGTCGGGGGCCCGCAACGCGTTTCCGGCCAATTGCGCGGAAGGATCTTCCGTACGGCTCGGGTGCCCGGTTTCGTGAGGCCAATCGTCCTGCCTCGGTGGATCATTCATACGCAATCACCGGGATCGCCGGCGGAATACGGGAGGAAGGGGACGGGAGGTGCGTCCGTATCCGGCGCCCGGCGGGCTGCCCGTTTCGCAGCGCCCGCGCCCGTCGTTCCCCCTCCTCGGGGAGCACGCCCGGGGCGAGGCCGGGGATCCGGTACCGCTCCAGGAACGGACAGCGCCGGTGCCGGTCGGCGCCGCCGGAGGCAGCCATGACCGGGACACCCAGCGCTCCTGTGGCCTGCGGCCACTGCGGCACCGGCGCCTCGCCCGGTTCGGTCCAGGGCTCGGTGGTTCGGTCCACGGCTCGGTCCACGGGCGGCACGGTCGCGCCGAGCCGGGCCGCGAGGGTGTCCAGCGCCCCGCCGGGCGCGTTCGCGGGCCGCCGTGTGCTCGGGGCCGGTCCGCGCCAGGGCCGCGGCAACCGGGCGCTCTCGTGGGCGAACCGGGCGCTCTCGTGGGTGAGTCGTACGGCCTCGCCGGCCACGTCCAGGCCGGTGCAACCGGGCAGCACCGCCCGGCGGAAGCCGTGCCGGTCCCGGTGGAGGGCGCGGAGTCCGCGGAGTCCGTGGCCGGCGGTATCGGTGATGGGCCATCGGCCGCTGCCGGTCACCGCGGCCGGCGGATGCCCGGCGATCAGCTCGGCGACGAACCACCGGCAGGGACTCACGCCCGAGGACGGGCAGGGCGTGGCAGGCGGAGCTCACCTCGTCGCCACGTCCCTCGTCATCAGGCTGACGTACTACTGGAGACGCCGCACGGCCGGCCGTGCGGTCGGCCCGGCTCCTGGTCACGGCCCTCGGCGTGTACGAACTGGAACTCAACGGCACGGTGGTGGGCGACCACGTCCTCGCCCCCGGCTGGACGAGCTACCGCCACCGCCATCGCTACCAGACCTTCGACGTCACCGGACTGGTCCGCGAGGGCCGCAACGCCTGGGGCGCCCACCTCGCCGACGGCTGGTACCGGGGCCTGCTCGGCTTCAACGGCGGCACCCGGGCATCTACGGCGACCGCACCGGCCTCCTCGCCGAACTGCGCATCGAGTACGCCGACGGCTCCGCCGACACCGCCGCCACCGGGGGACGACTGGCGCTGGAGCCCCGGTCCCGTCCTCGCCGCCGGCCTGTACGAGGGCGAGGAGTACGACGCCCGCCGCGAGTGGACGGGATTCAGCGAACCCGGCTTCGACGACTCGGCGTGGGAGCCGGTGGAGGTCGTGGAGTCCGACACGTCCGTGCTCTTCCCGGCCGGCAGCCCGCCGGTACGCCGCACCGAGTACGTCGCACCGGTCGCCCTCACCACCTCACCGGCCGGCCGCACGATCCTCGACTTCGGCCAGAACCTCGTCGGACGGCTGCGCATCCGCGTCCGGGGCGAGGCCGGCCGCACGATCACCCTCCGCCACGCCGAGGTCCTGGAAAACGGCGAGCTGTGCACACGTCCCCTGCGGCACGCCGGCGCCACCGACCGCTACACCCTGCGCGGCGACCCGGCGGGCGAGGAAAGGGGAACCCCGCTTCACCTTCCACGGATTCCGCTACGCGGACGTCGAGGGCTGGCCCGGCGCCCCGGACCCCGCCGACGTCACCGCCGTGGTCCTCCACAGCGACCTGCGCCGCACCGGCTGGTTCTTCTGCTCGGCCCCGTCCCTGAACCGTCTGCACGAGAACGTGGTGTGGGGGATGCGCGGCAACTTCGTCGACGTACCCACCGACTGCCCCCAGCGCGACGGGCGTCTCGGCTGGACCGGCGACGTCCAGGTCTTCGCCCCCACCGCGGCCTTCCTCTACGACGTCCGCGACTTCCTGCGCTCCTGGCTGCGCGGCCTGGCCGCCGACGAACGGGGCACCCCCCGGTGTTCAGCCCCGACATCCCGGTGACCACCCCGGTGCCCCTGCCGCCCGGCAACCCGCCGATGGCCGGCTGGTGCGACGCGGCGGTCATCGTCCCCTGGGTGCTGTACGAGCGCTACGGCGACACCGGGGTGCTGCGCGCCCAGTACCCCTCCATGCGGGCGTGGGTCGATGCCGTCGACCGCATCGCCGGGCCCGGCCGCGTCTGGGGCGAGGGCTTCCAGTTCGGCGCCTGGCTGGACCCGACCGCACCGGCGGACGACCCCGGCCGGGCGATGACCTCCTCCTGCCTGGCCGCCACCGCGTACTTCGCCCGTTCCGCGCGCCTGCCGGCCCGGACCGCCGAGGTACTGGACGCCAAGCGCGCCGCCGTGTACGACCACTGGCGGCGCGAGGCACGCCACGACGACTTCGTCGGCGTGCAGAACTACGAGCGCATCGTGCACGGCCCCGACGGCGAGGTGACGGCCGACGGCGAGCTCAACGGCATGGGCACCGCCCTCGCGCCCGGCTCCCTCGCCGGCGCCGTACGGTATGCCCACGAGGTGGCGGGGGTGCCGGTCCTCGTGACCGAGCACGGCATCCAGACGCCGGACGACACCCAGCGCGCCGCCTTCGTCCCCGCCGCCGTCGAAGGACTCGTGGCCGAGGCCGGCGCGGGCACTCCCGTCCTCGGCCACTGCCACTGGACGCTCAGGGACAACTTCGAGTGGATCTTCGGGTACGGCGCTCAACTCGGCCTCCACGAGGTCGACCGCGCCACGTTCGAGCGCCGCCCGAAGCCGAGCGCGAAGGTCTACGCCGACGTGGTGCGACGCTACCGAGGCGCGCTCTCCGGCCGCCGCCCGGCCGGACCGGCCCCGCTGGGCGAGCGAACGCACGACGGCCCGGCCGCCGCCCGGCCGGCCTGATGGTGGAGCCGGGCAGGTGAACTGTCCGAATCCCTCAGCCGTTGCGGACCCGGGCGGTGAACTCCTCGGCGAGACCTGGCGGATTCGCGGCCTCGGCCCGCCGGGCGGTCGCCTCGTGGTACCCGAGCTCGTGGACGACCACAGGAACGGACCGGCCGACGGACCTCTCGATGACTCCGGTGGCGTGAAGGGTTCGGGCAAGCCGGCAGCACGCCCGGCCGAAGCGGGCCTCGATCCGGGCGGCGAGCGACCCGACGGATCCGGACTCACGCGCTCACCGCGCTGAGCGCTCCAGCACACCCCGGGGACCGGAAATCCACTGACAGGCCGTCCGGACTTGCCTCACCGCCCCAGCGCCACGAAGCCGGGCCATAGCGGCGTCACCCGCATCCGCCTGGGACTCGACGCCCCGCCGGCACCGGTCCTGCCACCACGGGACCGTGGACGCGAGACAGCGCCGGCCCGACAACTCGTAGCTGTCAACGACCGGCCTCATGCGCCGGGCTGCCTCCGCGACGTCGGTGACCGAAGGGCCCGGATCGAGGTGTTGCCGGCAGACATGAGCGATGTCGTGGATCCGCGCGCCCGGTGCAGCGAGGTCCCAGCCGATGAACGCCGCCGGACGGAGCTCGCCCCCGCACAGCTGATGGACCGTGTTCTTCGGCGGCAGATCGTTGTGACACGCGACCTCTTGGCCACCGGCCGGCGGGGTGCCGACCGCCAGGCCGTGGAACTCACGCACGAGCCGGGCGACCGCTGCCAGACTCCCGTCGGATGAGACAGCAGCAGGGTGTCGCGGCTCCCATGCCCCATGCCCCGCGAGGTGACCGAGGACTTCACGGCCCTCGTCGTCCACACGGAGATACCGCGGAGCACCACTCCAGCCACGGGCTTCGAGCAACCTCAGCAGATCACCCACGAACCTCGTGCGAGCCGAGGCCGGACGGCGCACCGTGTCCCCGACACGAACGACCGCATGGACGAAACCGCCAGGCAAGGGCGGCTCAGGCAGCCGTCCCCCCTGCACAAGGGGAAAACCTCGCACACAGCCTTCTGTGACCCTCTTCAACGGCTGTCCCGCAATCGTCCGGCGGCCGGCGTCGCGGACCGAAAGGCGCGATGTCGCGCGCGCATGGTGTGTACGGTGCCGGAGTGATCGACGCCGATGGTGCCCGGCTGGGCGCGGAGGCCGCGCGGCGGCCGGCGGAGGCGGGCTGCTGCGAGATGGCTCCGGGGATCGGCGAAGAGGAGTTCAGCCGGATCGAGACGACCTACGAGTTCGAGTTCTCCCCAGATCATCGCGCTTTTCTGGCCGTGGGGCTGCCGGTCGCCTCGCCTCCCGAGGAAGGCGCGACATGGGAGCAGCCCTGGCCCGACTGGCGCCACGCCGAACCGGACGATCTGCGCCATCGGCTGGAGTGGCCGGTGCGCGAAGTGCTGGGTGATGTCGGCCATGGCCGCTGGCACCCGGCTCTGGGGGCTCGTCCGGCAACCGATGAGGAGGCCGTGGAGGTGGCCCGGGCGGTGCTCGCCCGGGCGCCACGACTCGTTCCCGTCCACGCCCACCGTTTTCTGCCCGCCGGTCGCGGCACCTGGGGACATCCTGTCCTGTCGCTGTGGGGAACCGACATCATCTGCTACGGCCAGGATCTGGCCGACTACATCGACCGTGAATTCGGCGAGGCCGACGATGACGCGCCTTGGGCCCCACGGGCAACCGTGCCGTTCTGGAAGGATTTCCTGGACTGAGGCCGCTCCATGAGACCGAGACCGTTCCAGAGCCTCTCACAGGCGCAGTCGATCTTTATCGCGCCTGGCGGGATCACGGCCCCGGAGCCGTCTTGGACGCCTCCGTTCCCACTGCCGGCACCGTGGTACTGAGCCCCGTCGTCGCCTCTCTCCCCCCTGCCGGCCCTGGCCGCGGACAGCATCGCATGGGGAACCGGCAGCTCAGACCGGTCATGACCATGCGCCGATCGCGGTGATCGGAACGGTGCCTTCGAAGCGGACGGCGGGTTCGCCGAACCTGGTGGCGTCCGCCCCGGTCCGGTGCGGGGGACTCGAATGCCTCCCAGACGGTGGCGAACTGAGGACCGTCACCGCGCCGGCCTGCGGTGACCAGCGAAGAAAGCGGCCGTTGGCCTTGCTCGCAGGCCAGATGAATCCTGGTGGTGAAGCCTCCCCGGGACCGGCCCAGGCCGCGGCCGTCGGGCTCGGTGCGGGCTCCGCCCGGCGGTGGATACCGCAATCCACACCGAACCCAGAAGGCCCTCACCTCTTCAAGCACCCAGCACGCGTGTCACCAACGTTCCGGGACAGCACACCTGGGCGCCCTTCACCCGAGCCGCCTCCCGAAGGGTGCGACCCAGCTCGGTCAGGCCGTACTCCCCCCGCCTTCCGGCCTGTTCGGCGTCACCGACCCCGAGGACATCGCCTGGCTCAAGACCACGCTCGTGGACGAGTCGGCCCGCTGCTTCCAGCAGTCCGCCGAACTGGACAACCCCGCCCAGGCGTTGATACCCCGCGTCCACATCCACTGCGTCGGCGACGGCCCCGACGGCATCACCCGGCGCCCCGTTCCGAAGACCCGGCCAGGCGGCGAACCGGCCCGCGTCCACGAACTGCCGACCGGTCACGACGCGATGATCACCGAGCCCGCGGCACTCGCCGGCCTGTTGCTCGCCCATGCCTGACCCGCGACACGGTCCGCTCTTTGGCGGCTCCTCATCGGCTCCTCATCGGCTCCTCGGCGGCTTCTCAACGGCTCCTCGGCGGCTTCTCAGCGGCCGAGGGCCTCCAGCACGCGGCCGAGCTGGCGCACCGGCTCGGCCCCGGCCACCCGCAGGACGACCGTGTCCGCCCCGGCCGCCGCCAGCTCCCGGACCCGGTCGGCGGCCTCCCCGGCCCGGCCGGAGACGGTGAACATCTCCTCCGCCGGGCGTCCGAGCCAGGCGCCCTGGCCCTCCACCTGGGGCCGCAGCGTCTCCGCCACCTGCCGCGGATCGTCGCCGACGCAGCAGAAGGCGAGCACCGTCAGGGTGTGACCGGGGCCGGCCCCGCCCTTCTCGGCCAGCGCCCGCGCCGCCTCCACCTCACGTGGCCCGTGCCCCTCGGCGATCACCGTGCCGTCCGCGACCCGCCCGGACAGCTCCAGGGAACGGGGCCGCACCACGCCCGCGACCACCGGCGGCGGCTCCACGGGCGGGTGCACCAACCGCACGCCGTCCAGCCGCACTTCCCGGCCCTCCAGCTCGACCTGCTCCCCGCGCAGCAGCGCACGGACCGAGCCGATGGTCTCCTCCAGCAGGGCGAGCGGCGAGCGCGGTGCGGCACCGACCGCGACCATCCACTCCCGCACCCCGTGCCCGATCCCGGCCACCAGCCGGCCCGGGAAGACCCGTGCCAGCGTGGCCAGTTCCATCGCCAGCAGCGCCGGACTGCGCAGCGGCGCGGGCGTGATCCCGATTCCGACCCGCATCCGCTCGGTCGCCCCCAGCGCCACGGCCGCGGCGGACACACCCCCGTTCCACCCGAGGTCCTCGACCACCCAGAGGTCGTCCACCCCGAGCGCCTCGGCCTCCCGCGCGAACCCGGGCAGCCCCTCCGGGGCCCAGTCACGGTCGTACATCACGCCGATCCGTACGGTCGTCATGGACCGCAACCTATGGTGCGCCCGGCGATTGATCAACACTGCGGCGGTGGCCCCGGGCGCCGGACGCCATGTCGCCAGTCCGTGGCGGTGGGCGCAGACGGCGGCCTGGACGCGGTCGCGGAGCCGGAGCGGGATGCCGCGCGGGGTACCGACACCGGCTCGTCCTCCGGCGATGAGCAGTACTTCTGCGTGATCCGTGGGGCAGCGTGCCGGCGGGCGCCCAGCCGTTTCCCGCCCGCCTGCTGCAGTTCCCGAGGCTCGGCGTATCCCTGGCGGTGGCCACCTGAAGGTGCACGAATGGACCTTGGTGGCCCAGGGCCTGTGAGGACACGTCACGGCATCGCCTGCGGACGCGGGTCACGGTCGCAGGGGGTTCTCTCCGTCCCCTTGCCGCGGACGCATGAGGTCCAGGTCCTCGCCCCATGCATCCAGCACCTCGCCATGCCCGGCCCCTCGGGCCGCCGCCTCGACCAGGGCGAACAGGTGCCGCTGCAGGGACACGTCGCCTGTCGCCGAGACGCGGTCCACGGCACGGAGCAGCACGCCGGTGTCCCAGCCCGGAAGCGGGTGCCGGCCGAGCTCCCACTCCAGGTACTTGTTGTAGGGGCGGGGGCGACGGTCGAGAGCGAAGAGCAGCTCGAGCAGAGACCGCATGCTGTCGGCGGCGTCCAGGCGAGCGGCGAGAGCCTGGCCGTCCCGGTGGTTCTTGACGGAGCGGTAGAGCGAGTTGGCGTAGGCGTCGAGCCAGCCACTGGCGTCCCGGAATGCCTCGTCGGCATCCAGGCGAGCCTTGTCGGCGAGGATCCGGGCGATGCCTCCGTCGAGCCGGTCGAGCACGATCCGGGCACGGGCGAGGGCGTAGCGCTCGAAACCGGGCATCCCGGCCGCACGGAACTCGGTGAGAGAGACGACGACGAGGTCGAGGCCGGCGGTGCGGTGGCCCGCGAACCGGGTGAGACCGGTCGTGGCGTCATCGGCGATGACCACGTACAGGTCGTGGTCGGAGTACCGGGTGATCATGCCGTCGTGGGCCCGGGAACCTTTGAGGACGAGGCCGACGACGGCTGAATCGGCGGCGAGTTCGACGAACGCGTCGTAGGTGAGAGGCTGCTGAGCAGTCACGGTGTGGATCTCCGCTGAGTCGATGACGGGTATGCCTGCTGGGGCGGCACCCTTCGCGCGAGGCGCCCTGCACCGTCCGCGGCGGCGCGGGGCCGCCGCCCGGGAGATCAACGCACATCCGCACTCTGCCGGCCGGCCGGGCCGTGGGGCAGGGGAGGGACGGGCAGAGCTGCGGAGGGGGGTGGTGGCGACTCGTACCGGGTACCGAGCTCCTGTCGTCGTCCCGTTACCCTGTCCGGATGACCCAGCACCCCACGCCGGACGAGCGGAGGCCCGCGAACCGGGGGCCGAAGGCCGCCGCCGGCAACCGGGCCGCTCTGGTTGCCGCCGCCCGGGAGATCTACGCGGAACACGGTCTGGACGCTCCGCTGTCCGGCATCGCGCGCAGGGCCGGGGTCGGGCAGGGCGTGCTGTACCGGCACTTCCCCGACCGGGACGCCATCGCGGCCGCGGTCCTGGAGGAGAACGTGCGCCAGGTCGAGCGGGCGGCCGCGGCCGAGGGGGCGACCCTCGCCGGGGTCCTGGGCGTGGTGACCTGGCATCTGGCGCAGTCGGCGGCTTTCATCGGCCTCCTGCACGCCGACGGGACGAGCGGCCGTTTCCACGCCCACGCGTGTGCCCGGGACCTGTCCGACCGGGTCGAGCGCGCCCTGCGGAGGTGTCTGCCGGACGGCCACCGCCTGGGCGCTCCGGACACGCCGGACGACCTCATGCTCGCCGTCGCCATGGTCTCCGGCGCCGTCACCGGCCCCACCCAGGAGGAACGCGAACGCCGGGCGCTGGCGGCCTGGCGGCTGCTCGGCATCACGGTGGGACCGGTGCGGCCCTACGAGGGATGAGGCCGGGCGGCGTCAGCCGCCATTGGACTGCCGTACGCCTTCCGCGAGCGCGTCGAAGGTGTACAGGTACCCGCCGGCGGGTCCGCTGACGGTCATGTACGCCTTGGTCCCGCCGGGCGTGATCGCCACGTTGGTCGCCGACTCGAGTCCTTCGGTACGGGCCGGGACCTCCACCGTCGCGAGGCGCTCGCCGTACCGGTCGTACACGGCCATCGCGGGCCGCCCGTGCAGGGCCTGGTACAGGTTGCCGTCCGCGTCCACGGCGATCGAGTCGGTCTGGGCGATGCCGCCGTCGACGCGGATGGCCGTGTGCCGGCCGGTCGTCCCGGCCCGCTCGCCGACGGGAAGGTAGGAGATCCGGTTCTCCGTCAGCTCGCTGAACCACAGCCCGCGGTAGTCCACGTCGAACGAGATGCCGTTCGTCGCGGCGAGGCCGTCGGCCAGGACGGTGGCGTTCCGGCCGTCGCGGTCGATGCGCACCACACGTCCGCGCGCCTCGCCCTCGGACAGGCCGAGGGAGTCGCTGACGTACAGGTTTCCGTCCTGGTCGAAGGCGATGTCGTCGGGCCGCATCCGGGCACCGTCGACCTCGCCGGCGAAGAAGGTGCGCCGGCCGCTGCCGTCGGGGGCCAGGGAGACGATCTCGCCGTGGGCGAAGTCGGACAGGTAGAGCCGTCCGTCGTACGGGCTGAACTGGGCCGAGGTGTAGGCCCCCCGGCTGTCGGTGAAGATCTTCCGCGCCTCCTTCCTCCGCACGTCGACGCGGATCACCTTCGGCTCCGAGGCGGGTGCGGTGACGTCGACGACGACCAGCCGGCCGTCCTTGCCGAAGACCGGCCCCTCCAGCAGGGTCATCCCGGTCTCCTCGTGCACCGTGGTCAGCCGCATGAACTCACGGGCGGTGATGGTCCTGCCCGCGGTGGTGGGGGCCGCCTCGCCGCCGGAGGCGTGCGTGCCGGTACCGCATCCGGCCAGGGCCAGCGCGCCGAGCGTGGTGAGAACGGCCAGGGACCGGGTCCGGAGTCGTCGCATGCGGGATCACTCTTCCTGTCCGGAGGGCGTCGTGCTCTCGCACCCTAACCGGACAGTGCTGTCCGGTTGTTGCTACGGTACGCCAAGACCGCTCGGCGCGAAGGGAGTTCGCCGGCTCACGGACGAACCGGCCCCCGCGGAGTGGGCGGAGCGGGCAGAGCAGACGGAGAGAATCGAGGTCCCCCACATGGCACCCCCTCAGAAGCCGGCCCCCGACGAGCTCGCCGCGCTACGGGAGCGCTACCGCCGCGAGCGTGAGCGGCGCGTGCGGCCCGACGGGCCCCGCCAGTACGTCGGCACCGACGCCGAGTTCGGCTTCTACGCCGCCGACCCGTACGTGGGAGAGCCGGCCGAGCGCGAGCCGCTGCACGACACCGTCGACGTCGCCGTCGTCGGCGGCGGGTTCGGCGGCATCCTCGCCGGGGCCCGGTTGCGTCAACAGGGCGTGCGGCGCGTCCGCGTCATCGACAAGGGCGGTGACTTCGGCGGCACCTGGTACTGGAACCGGTACCCGGGCGTCCACTGCGACATCGAGTCCCACGTCTACCTGCCGATGCTCGACGAGACCGGATACGTACCGGAGTGGAAGTACTCCCCGGGCGAGGAGATCCGGAGCCACGCGGTACGGATCGCGCGGAAGTCCGGCCTCTACGCGGACGCCCTGTTCTCCACCACCGTCACCGCGCTGACCTGGGAGGAGGCCTCCCGCACGTGGATCGTGGCCACCGACCGCGGCGACGAGTTCCGGGCGACGTACGTCATCACCGCCACCGGCACCCTGACCGAGCCGAAACTGCCGGGAATACCCGGCATCGAGGACTTCAAGGGGCACACCTTCCACACGTCCCGGTGGGACTACGCCTACACCGGCGGCACCCCGGAAGGCGGCCTGACCGGGCTCGCGGACAAGCGCGTCGGCGTCGTCGGCACCGGCGCCACCGGCGTGCAGGTCATCCCGGTGCTGGCCGAGGACGCCAAGCACGTCTACGTCTTCCAGCGCACCCCCTCCACGGTGGACGTGCGCGCCAACCGCCGCACCACGGCCGGGGACGTCGGCGCGGACCGCGAGGGCTGGGCCCGCGAACGCCGCGAGAACTTCCTGCGCATCGTCTCGGGCGAGGCGTTCGACGAGGATCTCGTGGCGGACGGGTGGACGTCGTCCGCGGCCCTCCTGGAGAAGCTGCTGCCGAGCTTCCGCCGTCCGCCCGGCGACCGGAAGGAGTTCGAAGCCGCCTACGAGGCCGCCGACGCCGCCAAGATGAACGAGGTGCGAGCCCGCGTCGAGCGGACGGTCACGGACCCGGCGACGGCGGACAAGCTCAAGCCCTGGTACCGGTACGCCTGCAAGCGACCCACCTTCTCCGACACGTACTACCCGGCGTTCAACCGGAGCAACGTCACCCTGGTCGACACCGCGGACACCCACGGCATCGAACGCGTCACCGAGGACGGCGTCGTGGTGGGCGGCACGGTGTACGAACTCGACTGCCTGATCTTCGCCACCGGATTCTCCGTCGGTGTCTCCGGCGTCCACTCCGGCAGGCTGCCCGTCCACGGCAGGGGAGGAGAGCAGTTGCTCGACGTGTGGGCACGGCACGGCGTGCGCACCCTCCACGGCTTCACCAGCAACGGCTTCCCGAACCTGATCCAGATGGGCTCGCTGCAGAACGCCAGCAGCGTCAACTACACGCACATCCTGGACGAGCAAGCCGTGCACGCCGCCGCCCTCGTCGCGGCCGCCGAGGCCAAGGGCGCCCTCATCGAACCGTCCCGCGAGGCCGAGGACGCCTGGATCGCCGCCCTGGCGCAGGACGCCCCCGACCACGAGTGGTTCCACGCCGAGTGCACCCCCGGCTACTACAACAGGGAAGGCCGTGGCCGCCCCAACGGCCCGATCGCCTACCCGCACGGCGCTGTCGCCTTCCACGAACTCCTGCGCCGCTGGCGGGAGGAGTCCATGGACGAGGTGCTCGCCTAGCGTTCCGAGCCGGGAACACCGGCCGGTGACCCGGGCTGTGGTGGTTCGGAGCGTGGCGGTCCGGGGTGTGGCGGCGCGCGGCCGGCGCGCCGCCCGTCGCGGCACCGGCGGCACCACCTCGCCGGTGATCGCGCCCTCACCTCGCTCGGCCGGACCTCCGCGTCGTACGGCGACGAGCGCATTGACGGCGCGTCTGTGAACCGGTTGCATGAGGGCGAGCCCTGACCGCAGGGCCGGGGGAGACGTGTCGACCGGGGGAAGAATGCGTCTTGGGTGGAGAGCGGCTGCCGTGGGCGCCGTGGCGGTGGTGTGCGCGGCCGCGCAGACGGCGCCCGCAGGGGCGTTGGAGCTGAAGCCGGGTACGGAATACGTGAACGTCACGTCCGATGACGTGCTGGGCAACGAACAGAGCCAGTACGCCGCGATCAGTGCCAACGGCCGCTATGTGACCTTCTGGTCAGGCGCCTCGAATCTGGCGCCCGGCGACACCGACGACGCCTACGACGTCTACGTGAAGGACCTGCGGACCGGGCGGGTGCACTGGGCCAGCGACCTGACCGAGGGGATGGACAGGGGAGGGCCGTACATCGCCCCCTCCATCAGCGCCGACGGCATGCGGGTGGCCTTCCCGACGCTGGACGGGACCCGGGCCTATGTGTACGACGTGCGCACGGACCGCACCGAACTGGTCAGTGACGGCGTCCACGCCCGGTTCAACAGCGCGAACGCGCCGGCCATCAGCGGAAACGGACGGTACGTGACCTTCACGGCCCGGCCGGCGCAGGACCCGGGTGGACGCTCTCTCATCCGCCTGCGCGACCTCGGGCGGGGCACCGGCGAGTGGTTCGACGATCCCGCGGCCGGCGATGAGCAGTGGATCGCGTCGCCGACCCTGAGCCATGACGGCCGGCACCTCGCCTACCTGGCGTCGGACCCCGGGGCGGACGACCCCGAGGACGGCGAGACGCACGTCTACGCGTTCGACCGCCGCACGGGCGAACGGGTGCGAGTCGATCCCGAGTGCGTGGACGATCCGGCCCAGTACGGGGTCAGCGACCCCGTGATGAGCCCGGGCGGCCGCCACGTCGTGTTCCGCTTCAAGTGCCGCACCCTGCAGCCCCGGGGCACCAACGACACCGGCGACGTCTTCCTCAAGGACCTGAGGAGCGGGACGCTGCGCCACATCCTGGGTCCGAAGCCGCAGTTCGCCACCCACACCGGCCGCCTGAGCGCGGACGGCCGCCACATCGTCTTCGTGGCGGCCGAGGAGAGGGAACCCCGCGGCCCGCTCCAGGTGATCTACCTGCGGGATCTGCGCACCGGCCGCACGGACCTGGTCACCGCCCGGCCCGACGGCACCGTCAACCAGCGGCCGGCGTCCGATCCGACCCTCGACGCGCACGGCCGCGCGGTGGCGTACGACGCGGTGCCGCGGGACCTGCTGGGGGAGTCGTCCACCGCCGGTGACCGGCAGGTCTTCGTCACACGTCCGCGCTGACGCCCACCACGCTCCGACGGACCCCCGCACCGTCCGGCCCGTCCACGCGCCCCGCGCGGCGGTGAGGCGCGGCAAGGCGGTGTGCAGCGGAGTCCTCGGCGACGCCGTGGCACCGCCGGCGGTGACCGGCGACGGCCGGCCCGCGCGTGCCGGGCACCCGGGGAAGAACCGTCAGCGTGCCTTGCGCGACTCGAGGACGTAGGCCGCGGTGAGCGCGACGGCACGGTCCTCGTCCCGGGACAGATCCGCGAGGACACGTGCCGCCGTGCTCCCCGGGACACCGGCGAGCGCCTGTGCCAGCCGCCGGCGTGCGGACGACGCGAAGGTGCCCTGGGCGAGGCAGCCGGTGAGGCGGTCGGCGAGCCCGGCGGCGATCCGGTCCGCCGACGCGGGATCGCGCGCCAGCGCGCTCAGCGCGTCGGCCGCGTCGACGTCGTTCTCCCCCTCGACGATCATGTCGATGAGCGTCGGGACCGCGTCGGCCACTCCTCGCGCCCCGAGCGCCGGCGCCGCACACCTGCGCACCATGACGTCGGAGTCGGCGAGGGCCTCCCGCAGCAGCGCGGTCGCCTCCCCGCCCGGCATCTCGGCGAGGGACCGGACGGCACGGGCGC
This sequence comes from Streptomyces sp. NPDC006134, assembly GCF_040628835.1. Classification (NCBI taxonomy): domain Bacteria; kingdom Bacillati; phylum Actinomycetota; class Actinomycetes; order Kitasatosporales; family Streptomycetaceae; genus Streptomyces; species Streptomyces sp. NPDC006134. The sequence goes on from NZ_JBEXTV010000049.1 coordinate 44,060, forward strand.
GCACCTCGGCCGCCGGTGAGCCGAGGCCCCCCGCCAGCAGCTCCGGTCCGTCGCCGCCCGAACGGGCCAGAGCCCATCGCAGGGCTCCGGCGACGTTCGGGTCCGTCTCGCTCAGCACCGCCTCGACCAGGGCTTCCACCGGCACCGGGATCTCTTCGGCCGAGGACAGGGCCGCGCGCTGGCGCCTCCCGGCGTTCTCCGACCCCAGGGCCTGCAGGAGCGCGACGGTCTGGAGAACGTCCTCCCAGCCGGCGGGTTCCGCGGCACCGATCCGGCGGAGCCGCGCGAGCAGCGCCGTCTCCTCCGCGATGCGCTCTCGCGTCCGGCGGACGAGGCTGTCGACGAGTTCCGAGGGCGTGAAGCCGGGATCGTCCAGCGCGCGCCCGACCTCACGCAGCGACAGCCCCAACGACCGCAGGCTCTCGATGTGGAAGATCCGCCGGATGTCCTCGCCGGAGTACTCCCGATAACCGGCCCCGGTACGGCCCGTCGGCCGCACCAGACCGAGCGACTCGTAGTGCCTGAGCATGCGGGCGCTGACCCCGGACCGCCGTGCCACATCACCGATCAGCACTGCCTCTCACCCCTCCTGGCCGGTCGTACCGAGGGCCACGATGCGCTTCGCCTCCTCGATCGCGAACTCGAATCCGGCATCCGGGTCGCGCAGCAGCCGTTCCGTGGCGATCGCGTGCCGGCGCACGTGAGGGCGGGGATCCGTCATCGCGGTGCGCAGGACCGGAAGGATCATCTCACCGAGCGCGGTCAGCGCCCGGCTGAGGCTCAGTTGCGTCCCGCGCTCGCCGCGCCCGAGCTGTGTCGCCAGCACTCCGGCCAGCTCGGGCTCCTCGCCTGCGGGCACGAGGACGACCGCCGCCCGCCAGGCGCTCCGCGCCACCTCGTCGTCGGCGTCGGTCAGAAGCGCCCGTGTGATCGCCGGCCACGCCCGCCGATCCCCGATCTTGGACAACGTGTGCAGGGCCTGGCTTCGTGCCTGCGCGCGCTCCGAGCGGAGCTCGTCGACGAGCCGGGCGACCGTCAGGGACGAGGAGTGGCGGGTGAGCGCCCACGTGAGCATCTCGCGCACATGAAACTCGGGCTCGATCGCGCATCGCTCGACGAGTGCGCCGACGAGCCGGGGGTCCGGGGCCGTGCCGACCGCCAGCGCCGTCCGCAGCCGCACCGACGAGCTGCCGTTCGCCAGCCCCCGGAGCGCTCGCGTCGTGTCCGTGTCCGTGTCCTGTTCCGGCATGGTCATCGGGACCACCTCCTCGACCGCAGTGAAGACCTTGCCACCGTGACAAGGTCAAGCGGAGGCGTGCCGTACGACGGCCAGGCACCCTCGCCCACCGCTCCCGCGCCCGGACACCGGTGACCGCCGAACCTCAGCGCCGGGCCGGCGTCGTCATGACCGTGGCCTCGTTCGGCGTCTCCGACGGGCGCATCACCCGGAGCCGGGCGGTCCGCGACCGGGACGGGGGCGCCGCTTCCGCGCGAGGAACGAGGGATGGACGGGTGTCCCGTTCGCCGGTAGAAATCGCTGCCAGCGTCGCAGTGCACCCGGCAAGGAGACCGTCGTGGGCATGGAGGCGCGGGACCAAGGGATCGACCTTGGTGGCATCCCACGAGCGCCTGGAAGCGTTCGGCAATCAACTGATCGACGTCCACCTCCGGCTCCGTGAGGAGCCGGCCGCTCTGCGCGCCGACGTCGACGCGTATCTCTCCGACGGCGCCTCACCGCGTGAGCTGCGGCCCCATTGCCTCACCTTCTGCTCGGCCCTGAACCGGCAGCACCGAGGTGAGAACGGCACCGCGTTCGGCGTCATCGCCGCACAGCTCCCCGAACCGGCCCCGGGGACCGAGGAGCTGCGCGGCGACCACCGCCTGGTGGAGGACTCCCTTCGACGGCTCGAGACGCTCGTCGCCGCACCGGACCGGTGCCGCGGCACCGGCGAGGCCGGCGGCCCCGACGCGGTCCGGCGCGAGGTGGACAGCACCGCGGCCCTCATGGAGACACACTTCGTGTACGAGGAGAAGCGCACCGTTTCGGCGCTGAACGCGCTGGACGTGCCGGCCTGGCGTGACGACCGGCCGGCCTTCCTGCGCACGGACACCCCGGAGTCCTGACCTCCCCGGCCCCCGCCCCCGACGTCCGGCCCGCCCCGAACGGAGACCCCGTATGACAGTGACCTTCAACCACACGATCATCGCCGCCGAGGACCGCCACCGGTCGGCCCGCTTCTTCCGCGACCTCCTCGAACGTCCCGCAGCACCGTCCTGGGGACCGTTCGTCAACATCCAGCTCGACGACGACCTGTTCGACCGCGCCTACGCCCGCCTGCGGGAACGCGGTATCGAGCACGGGGCCGTCCCGCAGATGACACGTCCGGGCGAGACCAACACCGGACACGGCGGCCGCGGTGTCTACTTCAAGGACCCCGCGGGCCACGCCATCGAGCTGATCACCCGCCCGTACCTGTGAACCACGTCCCGTCCGCGCCCGGCGACGCCCTGTCCAGGGCGCCGGCCCTCAGGTCAGGGACTTCTGCGACGGCACCACGACTCCGTAGAGGTCCTGGACCGTGGCGAGAGCGGATTCGTGGACCTGCCGGGCGGGAATGCCGTTCGGGTTGCCCTTCAGCGGCAGCGGCCGGGTGGCCGAGGCGTCGGCGACCACGGTCGGCTGGTAACCGTTGAGGAAGGCGCCCTCCGTGGTGAACAGGACACACATGTTGGTCATGAACCCGGCGACGATCACCTTCTTCCGGCCGGCCTTCTCGACCTGCTCGGCGAGATCGGTGCCGTGGAAGCCGTTCGGGACGCTCTTCGCGACGACCGGTTCGCCCTTGGCGGGCTTGAGCGCCGGGATGATCTGGCCCGCCTTCGACTTCAGGTCGTAGCCCTTCTCGACGATGTGGATGACCGGGGTGCCCGCCTCGCGGGCCCGCTTCAGCAGCGCCTGCGCGTTGTCCACCGCGGGCTTCCACCCGTCGAGTTCCATCACGCCGTCGGTGTAGGTGTTCTGGTAGTCGACGAGGATGAGCGTCGCGTCGGACAGTGAGGCCGGAGTCTCGTCGAGTTTGTTGAGCTGCCGCAGCGTCGTCGTGTCCTTGGCGACGTTGGCCCGGGCGGCGGGGGCCGACGGCTCCTCCTTGGAGGAGGCGGCCTCGGAATCCCCGCCGCACGCGGCGACGGTGGCCGCCAGGAGGGCGGCGGTGCACAGCGCGACGGCCGAACGCAGTGGCTTCATCAGGCGAGGTCCTCCTGGGTCGGTACGACGACCCCGTACAGGTCGGCGATGGTGGCGAGGGCGGAGAGGTGCACCTGGCGGGCGTCCACCTCCGTCCCCGCGACCGGCAGCGCACGGGTGGCGCTGGCGTCGGCCACGACGGTGGGCCGGTTGCCGCGCAGGAAGGCGCCCTGAGCGGTGAACGCCACGCACATGTGGGTCATGAACCCGGCGATGACGAGATCGCTGCGGCCCGCCTCGTCGACGAGCCGGCCCAGGTCGGTGCCGTGGAAGGCGTTGGGGACCTGCTTGACGACGACGGGCTCGCCGTCGGCGGGCGCGACGCTCGGATGGATCTGGCCGATCTCGGCCCGGACGTCGTACGGCGTGCCCTCGCCGCCGTCGTTGACGACGTGGATGACCTTGGCGCCCTCCCGGCGGGCGCGCTCCAGGAGCCGGGCGCCGGCGTCGAGGGCGTCCTGCCAGCCGTCCAGCTCCATCACGCCGGTCGTGTAGGTGTTCTGGTAGTCGATCAGGAGCAGGGTCGAGTCGGCGAGCTTCGCGGGCGCGTCGTCGAGGCCGCTGAGCTGACGCAGTGTCGTTCTGGGCATGGATTACCACCTGGGATTCGGACGTCGGGGAAAGCAGCCCGTCGGTGCGGCTGCCTGCGCCTATGACGCTATGGCCCGGCCCAGTGCGTCGGCAATGTCATCTAACATGCAGAAACCGACATCGGCGTAGCCGTCGCCGGCCAGGGGCCGGAGGCCAGGGGGGGTCTTGTGAACACCGTCGAACGACTGATCGTCATCGTCCTCTTCGAGGGCGTCGACCTGCTCGACGTCACGGGGCCGCCGGAGGTGTTCTCCCTGGCGCGGCGCGAGACGGAGGAAGCGGCGGGTTACGACGTGGTTCTCGCCGCCGAGACGATGGACCCCGTCACCACCGCCGCCGGGGTCCGTGTCCTGCCCGACGTCACCTTCGGTGAGCTGATGACGAGGAGCATCGACACGCTCGTCGTGCCGGGTTCGGTCGAGGTCGACGGCCACCGCCGCGTGCACGCGCTCGTCGATCCGGTCGTGGTGGAGCGGGTCAAGCGGCTCGCCCCCCGCACGCGGAGGGTCACCTCCGTCTGCGTCGGCGCACACATCCTCGCCGCCTGCGGACTCCTCGACGGCAAGCGGGCCACCACGCACTGGTCGACCGCCCAGCAGCTCGCCACCGACCACCCGGCGGTCGAGGTCGACGCCGACCCGATCTTCATCCGCGAGGGGAACGTGTGGACCGGCGCGGGGATCAGCGCCTGCCTCGACCTGTCCCTCGCGCTCATCGCCGACGACCTCGGCGAAGCCGTCGCGCTGCGGGTCGCCCGGCAACTGGTGATGTACCTGAAGCGGCCGAGCGGGCAGAGCCAGTTCAGCGTCCCGCTGGAACAGGTCGCCGCGACACGGCGCATCGAGGATCTCCGCCACTACATCCTGCGTAACATCGCCGAACCGCTCACCGTCGCGCACCTCGCCGAACACGCCCACGTCAGCGACCGGCAGCTCACCCGGATCTTCAAGAACGAGCTGGGCATGACACCGCACGCCTACATCGAATCGGTCCGCGTCGAGAGGGCGCGCAACCAGCTGGAATCCACCGACGCCACCCTCGAACGCATCGCGAGCACCAGCGGGTTCGGCACCGTCGACACCCTCGTCAGAGCCTTCCGCCGCAGGCTCGACACGACACCGACCGAGTACCGGCGCCGCTTCCGGACCAGCGCCGACTGAGCAACGGGGACGCCGCACACCCGTGGGGACGGCTCCCTGAGACCGGCTCGCGGGCCCTCACCACGTACAGGAGCGGGCCGGATCTCCGGCCGGGACGTCCGCCCGCCGCCGGCGGGCACCGGTGAGCAGGTGCAGGACGAGCCCGAGCGCGGCGACACCCGCCGCCACCCACGGCAGCGTCCGCGCCGGGAGCCCGCCGGCCAGGGCGAGTCCGCCGAGCGCCGAGCCGGCCGCGCTGCCCAGGTAGAGCGCGGAGTTGTTGAGGGCGAGCGCCACCGTGCCGTTCCCGTCGCGCAGCGCCAGGAGGCGCTGCTGCTGCGGTACCTGCAGGGCCCATCCGGCGGCACCCCACAGGACGAGGGCGGGGAAGGCCACGGCACCGAGCGGCGGCAGCGCCCCCTCGGCGAGCACCAGGCCCGCCATGACGGCCGTCACGAGCGCCGTGGCCTTGCCCGTGCGGTCCAGCAGCGGCCCGGCCACGGCGCTGCCCAGGACGCCGCCGATGCCCCAGGCCCACAGGTGGGGAGCGGTGGCGTCGGCGCGCACGCCGCCCGTCGCGGCGAGGACGGGGGCGAGATAGGTGTAGAGGCCGAGGCTGGCCACGGCCGCCAGGAAGGAGACGCCGACGACCGACGCGACACGACGGTCGGTCAGCGCGCCGAACCTGGCCCGCAGGGGCACCTGCGGCTCCGCCGGGATCTGCGGCAGCCGCACGGCGAGTCCGGCCAGCGCGATCACGCCGAGCCCGGTCACCAGCCACAGGGTGGCCCGCCACCCCGTCCGCTCGGCGATCAGCACACCGAGGGGGACTCCGAGGACCGTGCCGGCGCTCATGCCGCCCATGACCAGGGCGAGCGCCCGGCCCTGCCGCTTCTCGGCGGCGAGCGCGGACGCGGCAGCGGTGGCGAGCGCCGAATAGACCCCGGCCCCGGCCCCGGCCACGGCCCGGGAGGCGAGCAGCACGGTGACCGTGGGGCTGACGGCGGTGAGCGCGTTGCCGAGGGTGAACACGCCGAGCGAGGCGAGGAGCAGGACGCGGGGACGCAGGCCGGACATCAGACCCGCGACGAGCGGCGCGCTCACCGCGTACGCGAGCGTGAAGACGGTGACCATCTGGCCGGCCACGGACACCGTCGTGCCGAGGTCACCGGCCACCACCGGCAGCAGGCCGGCCATCACATAGGCGTCCAGCCCCAAGGTGAACGCTCCCAGCATCAGCAACCGGATTCTGCGCACGGCCCGCCGACTCCCTTGTTCCGTAAGGATCACCGGCAGCCGCCCTCGCGGCCGCCGGGAGGGAACGTAGGCAGGGTCCGCTCCTGCGGGGAAATGCCACGAGCGGCCCATTTATGCTCGGGAGACATGGATCTGTGCAGCGTCGAGCTCCGGCACCTGCGAGGCTTTCTCGCCGTCGCCGACGAGCTGAACTTCACGCACGCCGCGGCCCGCCTGGGCACCGGCCAGCCCGCCCTCACGCGGACCGTGCGCGCTCTGGAGGAGGCCCTCGGCACCCGGCTGCTCGCCCGTACCACGCGCACCGTCGAACTCACCGCGGCCGGACGCCGCCTGCGCGACGAGCTCGGCCCGCTCCTGACCCGCCTGGAGGCCACCCTGCGCGGCACGGCGCAGGACGCTCTGCTGCGGCTCGGATTCACCTCTCAGCTCCCGGCCGTCTGCGCGACCCTGAACACGGCCTTCGAGCAGTCCACCGGTGCGGGCGTACGCCTGGTGCGCAAGGACGCCGCGCTGGCCGGCCTCACCACCGGGGCCTGCGACGTCGCGGTGGTGCGCGGCGAGATACCCCCCGGTGCGTCCGTACGCAGCCGGATCCTCCTGCACGAGCCGCGCGTGGCCGTCGTCGCGCGCGACAGCGGGTTCCTCGCCGGCCGCCGGGTCGTGGACTGGGCCGAACTCGCCGACCTGCCCCTGGTCGTCAACACGATCACCGGGACCACCCGCACCGGCCTGTGGCCCGCCGGCCGGCGCCCCCGGCTCGCCTGCACCGCCGACAACTTCGACGAGTGGCTGGAAGCCGTGGCCGCGGGCCACGGCGTGGGCGTCGCCCCGGAACCCGTCATGTGCCGCCACCACCACCCCGGCCTGCGCCGCCTCCGGCTCAAGAACGCCCCGCGCGTCCCGGTCCGCCTGGCGATCCCCGCACGGAATCCGCACCCGCTCGCCGAGCGTTACTTCGCCGGCGGCACACCGGACCGAAGCGGCTCGCGGGTCGCCGTGACGTGGTGCGGGTCGCCGTGACGCGGAGCGGGTCGCCGTGACGTGGTGCGGGACGCAGCGGCGGCCGGCGGTGGAATCAGGCCTTCAGGCTGTAGAAGCGCATCGGTGAGTTCGGCTCGAAGCCGATGCGCGGGTACACCGGTGCCCCGGCGGCGGTCGCGTGCAAAGCGGCGCGGGTCAGCCCGGTGGCCCGGCCGCCCTCGTACAGCGCCTTCCGCGTCACCGCCTCGCCGTAACCCCTGCGTTCGTGCGCGGGGTCCGTGGCGACGAGCACGACGAAGAGACAGCCCTCCGTCTCGACCGTCGCAGCGCAGGTCACCGGCGTACCGTCCCGCACGCCCAGATAGGCGTACACCTGGTCCTTCCACAGAGCGGAACCGACGAGTCCGTCCCGTCCGTGCTCCAGGGGGAATCCGTAGGCGCGTGCGTTGATGTCGGCGTAGGCGCGCAGGTGTTCGTCGGTGGTCACGCGCACGAACGTCAGGTCGGGATGGGCCGGCTCGGGGAGGGGGAGCAGGTTCCCGGCCATGCCGGTCCCGGGAAAGACGTACGCGAGCCCCGCCTCTTCGGCCGCCGAGTCGAGCGTTGCGCGTGCGCCGTCTTCGAGGAGGTCCTCGAAGACCCACAGGAAGCCCGGGTGCGTCTTCGCGCGCATGATGTCCGCCGCCTGACGCAGGCGTCGCCCGACCACCCGCGCGTCCGCGCCGGTATCCGTCAACGTGACGCAGTTCCAGAAGGCGAACCTGCAGTCGGCCCAGCGGACGGCGATGCCCGGAAGGTCGCGCACGTCCGCGTCCGGGGCCCGGTCGAGCACCATGACACGCCAGACCGCGGCGAGCTGCTGCATCGATTCGATCGAGTCGGCGCGTTCCGTCACCGGGACCTCTCAGGCGGTCGAGTGGAGGAGAGACGACCGGGGCAGGATATGCCCCGCGTCGCCCCCGGTGGGCGGAAGCCGGTGATCAGTCCGGTGGGCGGGTGCCGTCAGCCTTCACACTTCACCCTTCACGCGGTCGCCGTCGTCGGCGGCGGTGGCTCGTCGGGGCCGGGGACGTCTACGCCCCCAGGCCGAGAAGAGCCACCTCCAGGGGGAGCGGGGGCCGTTCCGGCAGCGCGGGGGGCTCCTGGCCCCGCCCGGTGTGGGTCGGAGGCACGACGCGCAGGGCCCGGATGCCGTCGGCGGCCCACCGCGCGTCCGTCGGAGGCAGCGACAGCGTCATGCGCCGCCCGTCCGGGAGGGGGACGCCGAGCTTGGCCGACTCGAGCTCGGCCGACTCGAGCTCGGGCGATTCGTTCGCCTGCATGGCAGCCCACCTTCCGGTCACGCGACGCACGGCCTGTCTCGTAGGGAAAGACGATCCGGCGTGGGCGGTGGTTCCCCGGCCGGCCGCACCGGGCGATACGCCTAACGGGCGTGGAGAAGGACGGGGAGGGACCGGTGGCCGTTGCTGATGAGGGAGGGAACCGGCCGCAGTTCCGTGGCGGGGACGGCGAGCCGGATGCCGGGGAAGCGGTCGAAGAGGTGCTCCAGGACGGTGGCCACTTCGAGGCGGGCCAGGGGCGCGCCGACGCAGTAGTGGACGCCGTGGCCGAAAGCGAGGTGGTCCTTGAGGGAGCGGGTGGCGTCGAAGGTGTCGGCGTCGTCGTGCCAGTCGGGGTGGCGGTTGGCGGCGGCGTAGGAGGCGAGGATGGCGTCGCCGCGGGCGATGGTCCGCCCGTCGGGCAGGGGGATGTCCTTGACGGCGAAGCGCAGGGGGAGGTGCTTGACGGCCGGTTCGTGGCGCAGGGTCTCCTCGACGACGTCCGCCCAGCCGACGGCCCCGGTGCGGACCAGGTGGAGCTGGTCGGGGCGGGTGAGCAGGGTGTGGATGCTCTGGTCGATGACGTTGACGGTGGTCTCGTACCCGGCGCTGATCATGAGCAGCAGCGTGTCGCGCAGCTCCGGGCCGGTCAGGCCGGTGCCGTCGGTCTCGTCGTCCCGCGCGGCGATCAGGAGCGAGGTCATGTCGTCGCCGGGCGTGCGGCGTTTGCCGGCGATGAGCTGGTCCAGCTGCTCGTACAGGGTGGCGGTGTTGGCCTGGGCCTCGGCGGGGGAGAGGGTGGTGTCGAAGACGCCGTCGACGACTTTCCGGAAGGCGCCGCGCCGGCTCTCGGGCACGCCCATCAGATGGCCGATCACCGCGATGGGCAGCGGATAGGCCAGGTGCTCGCGCAGGTCCACCGGTTCCTCGGCGGGCAGCGCGGCCAGCCGGTCGAGGAGGTCGGTCACCATGCGGCCGACGACGTCCTTCATGGCGGCGACGCGCCGGGCGCCGAAGGCGGGAGCGATCATGCGGCGCAGGCGGCGGTGGTCGGCACCGTAGGCGGTGAACATGTTCTCCACCGCGATCCACAGGGCGAGCGGCCAGCGGGTGACCGTCTCGGCGAAGGCGGGCCAGTGGGCACGGCCGTCCTTGGACACGTCGGGGCTGGTCAGCAGGTGCTTGAGGAGGACGGGGTCGGTGACGGCCCAGGCCCGGACGCCGAGGATGTCGACCCGGGCCGCCGGGCCCTGGGCGCGCAGGGCACGGTGTTCGGCGTGGTGAGCGGATCCGGTGGGGTCCAGGACGAGTACCGGCTGCTCGGACATGAGTGGAGGACTCCTCGGTGTGCGGCGGGGGTGAGGACCGGAAGGGCTTCGTGTGCGGCGGGGGTGAGGACCAGAAGGGCTTTCAGGGCGTGATGCGAGAGGCCGGGGCCGTCGGGAGCGGACCGTGCCGCCGGCGAGGACGGCCGGCGGGCCGGCCGCGCGATCGTGCTTCCCGGCGAGCAGTCCAAGGTCGCTCCGCTGACCCGGCAGTCGTACGGAAGACGCAGGGACAGCGCCTATGCTTCGTCGAGGCACCCGGCGAGGACAAGACACCGACCGGCCAGAACGCGGCGAGCCGGAGGGCGTGGAGCAGCGCGGTACGCGGCGCCGCGCACGTCCTCCGGCCGGGTCCGCACCGGCCCGCGCACGCCAGGGAGCCACCGGTGCCCGGCTGTTCGCCGGCCCGGCCGCACGGTCACCCGGATGACGCCTCGCTCCTCTCCCTGCGCCACAGCAGCTCGCACACGCGCTCCACACCGTGCGCCAGGTGCCGCCGGTAGGTGCTGTAGGGGAGGCCGAGCCGCTGCGCGGACGCCTCCTGGGTGCGGGGCCGTTCCAGGAAGGTCGTCACCATCGCCCGGTGCGCTTTGGCGCCACGGGGTTCGTCGAGGAGCGCGGCGATCGTCTCGGTGAGCAGGCGCTTGAGCGAGTCCACCGGGTCGGTGTTTCCGTACTCGGCCTCGACGGCGACCGTGCGGCAGGAGAGCAGCGGGCTGGCGCGCAGGTCGTCGGGGTGGTGCAGGGCGCGCAGGGTGTCCCGGACCGCCCGGTCGAAGTCGGCCCGGGTGAGGGTCTCCGAGGCCGGCCGGTCGGCGGCCGGGGGCACGGGCGTGTCGGAGAGGGCCCCCGGCTGGGTGCGGTCGAACCAGATCTCCAGCGGGGTGACCCGCCAGTCGCAGGCGAACATCGTGAAGAGGCGTCCGCGGTCCCACGGTGTGTCGAAGACCGGATGGTGCCCCAGGTGGGACATCAGAGGAGACCACAGCGTGGCGTCGGGGCTGAGGATGAAGGACCAGCCCAGCCCCTGGGACCTGATCCAGTCGACGCAGATGCGCAGCTGCATGAGGTGGCCGACGTGGGAGATCCCGCCGTACGTCTCCGGGTCCACCATGAAGCGGCAGAGCAGGAGGTGCTCGCCCGGGCGCAGCGGGGCGTCGCGCTCGACGTGGTCCCAGGCCGCCGACACCACCGGGTCGGCACCGGCCTCCTCGCCCCGCCCGGTCAGCCGCAGCCAGGTCATGAAGGCGACGGTCTCGCCGGTGTCGGTCCGCCGGTACACCAGGAACGCCGAGGGCTGGTGCGCCAGCCAGTGGCGCACGATCCGGGCGGAGCGCTCGCCCTCGGCCTTCTCGGCCATCTCGGCCAGGGTGTCGTGGTCCTCGGGGCGCAGGGTGTCCTCGTAGACGTCCCCTTCCTGGTCCAGGTCCTGGAAGTAGGGCGCCATCGGGCCGTACCGCTTGAGGTAGGTGAGCGCCCGCACCGCGCTCATCACCTCGGAGCCGGCCGACGTGCGGACCCGGGCCAGCAGGTGGTGCCCGGCCCGGCGGTGCATCCGCTCGTAACCCTGCGGGTCGCGCCAGCGCAGGTCGCGGTCGAGCACCTCGCGCACGAGGTCGTGGAGGAAGAGCCCGTGGCGGCCGTACTGGGCGAACGGCAGACCGCGCAGCCAGGTGAACATCGGACCGGCGTCCGCCTCGCCGATCACCGCCTTCAGCAGCCCCTCGGTCGTCGTCATGGTGTGGGCGGCCGTCTCCAGCGCCATGCGGTGCGTGGGGGAGGGCAGGTCGCCCACCAGGGCGGCGAGCAGGGCCGCGATGACATCGGGGGTCGGCTCCCAGGTCGCCCGCGGGCCGGCGTCGCTGACGGCGACCGAGGCGGCGAGGGTCAGCGCCAGGGGGTGGCCGCCCGCGAAGGACAGCACCGGTGCGCGCAGGGCGGTGGCCACGCCCCTGCGTTCCAGCAGGGCGGCGGAGGCGGCCGGGTCGAGCGGTGCGAGCGGGAGGACCTCCAGGGCCTCGCTCCAGGCGAGGTCGACCGTCCACGCCGTACTCGGCGGCAGCCGGCCCGCGATCACCACGACGGCACGCTCGGGCAGGTGCGGCAGGTACCGGTCCCGGAGCCAGCCCTCCAGGCCCTGGCACCGCTCGAACGCGTCGACGAGGAGGACGACGTCGTCCCCGGCCTCCGCGCCGGCCGCCTTCGCCGCCTCGAACTCGAAGCCGAGCGGAGAGGGGTCGATGAGCCGGCCGTCGACCTCGACGACGACGCGTGCCGCGTCGCGGGCCTCGTCGGCGAAGCGCCTCAGCAGCGCCGACTTGCCGACCCCTCCGGGACCGTGCACATAGAGGACGGCCCCCGCGCCCGGCTCCCGCCGCAGCGCGGCCCGGAAGCGCCGCAGCTCGGCCGACCGGCCGACGAACGCCCTGTCCCGCGCGGAGTTCAGCCGCTCCGCCAGACTTCCGGACACCCGCTCCATCGCCATCCCCCCGAAACCCCCTGTGTCCTCGCGTACTTGTGCGTCGGCACGACAAGACACACCGTACGTCGACAGGCGGGCGTACCACCGGGCACAGGCGAGCACCACTGAGCAGGAGTGAGCACCTGACCGGTCTGGGGACGCTCCACGAACCGGGACAGCATGGGCCTTGCCGACGCGGCGGTTCGGGGAAGCCTCGACCGGGGCGGCTGTCCGGTCGGCGGCAGCACGAAAGGTCGTCATGCCCGCTCCCGCACACTTGCCGTACGCACCCGCGCGCCGCGCCGGTGCCGCCCTCGCCCTGTTCGCCTCGGCACAGTTCCTCGTCGTCCTCAACACGTCCGTCGTGAACGTGGCGTTGCCCGCCGTCGGACGCGCTCTCGGCACCGGACCGACCGGACTGACCTGGGTCGTGAACGCCTATCTCCTCGCCTTCGGCACGCTGCTGCCGGTGGGCGGACGGCTGGCCGACGTCTTCGGCCGTCGCAGGGGCTTCGTCGCCGGGCTCGTCCTGTTCACCGCCGGATCACTCGCGGCGGGCATTCCCTTGGGGACCGGTGCGCTCATCGCCGCGCGGGCGGTACAGGGCGCCGGCGCCGCCGTTCTGTCACCGGCCGCCCTGGTGCTCCTGCTGGCGCAGTCCCCGCCGGGTCCGGTCCGCGGCCGGGCACTCGGCCTGTGGGGAGCGGCCTCGGCGGCGGGCGGTGCGGCGGGCGTCCTGCTCGGCGGGGTGCTGACCGATGCCCTGGGCTGGTGGTCGGTCTTCGCGGTGAGCGCGGTCGCCGCCGTCCCCGTTCTGCTGTCCGTGCCGGGCCTCGTCCCCCGTGACGCCCGCGACCGCACCGGTTCGCTCGATCTGCCGGGGGCCCTGGCCATGACCACCGGTCTGCTCCTGCTCGTGTACGGCTTCGGCTCACGGGACGGGTCCGTCGTACGCGATCTGGTGCCGGCGGCCGGGATCTTCCTGCTGCTGGCCCTCGTCTCGATCGAACGCCGCGCGGAGGACCCGCTGGTACCTCCCGTGCTGCTGCGCAACCGGTCGGTCGTGGCGGGCAACCTGCTCATGCTGCCGCTCGGCACGGTGTGGGTCGGCACGTTCTTCTTCCTGCCTCTCTACCAGCAGAAGGTCCTCGGCTACGGGCCGCTGACGGCCGGGCTCACCCAACTGCCCCTGGCCGGCGCACTCATGGCGGCCTCCGCCCTGGCCGGACGGCTGCGCGGAACGCTCGTGCCCGGCCTCGTCGTCCTCGCCGCGGGACTGTTCTGGCTGGCCCGCCTTCCTCTCGACGGTGCCTTCCTGGCCGATCTGCTCGGCCCGACCATCCTGATCGGTCTCGGCCTGGGCCTCGCCTTCGTGCCGCTGACCGCGCTCGGCGTGACCGGCGTGGACGCACCACACACGGGGGTGGCGGGCGGGCTCGTCAACACCACGCGACAGGTCGGCGGGGCACTGGGCCTCGCCGTCCTCGCCTCCCTCGCCGCGCCGGCGCACGGCACGGCCGCCGCCGGTCCGGCGGCACTGGCGCACGGCTACCGCCGCGCCTTCGCCGGCGCGGCCCTCATCGCCGTACTGACCGCCATCGGCGCCGCCGTCCACCAGAGGACCGGCGCCCGCACAACGACCGGCGCCCCCCAGGGGGCCGGAGAAAGGGAACCCTCATGAAGCCGTACCTGACCGGCCACTACACCCCGCACGTCGACGAGATCACCGCCCATGACCTGCGCGTCGAGGGACATCTGCCTCCCGAACTGTCCGGGCGGCTCATACGCAACGGCCACAACCCCAAGCCGGGTGTCACCCCCACCCACTGGTTCAAGGGCAGCGGCATGGTGCACGGCATCCGGCTGCGCGAGGGGCGCGCCGAGTGGTACCGCAACCGCTGGGTCCGCACACCGGCCCTGGACGGAGCGCCCTACATGACCGAGAAGGGCCCTGACCTGACGGCCAGCACCGCCGGCACCCACGTCATCGAGCACGCCGGGCGGCTGCTGGCGCTGTGCGAGTCCAACCTCCCCTTCGAGCTGACGCCGCGGCTGGAGACGGTCGGGCCGTACGACTTCGACGGCAAGCTGACCAACGTCATGACCGCCCACCCCAAGCAGGACCCGGTCAGCGGCGAACTGCACTTCTTCAGCTCGTCCCCCTTCCCGCCGTACCTGACGTACCACGTCGCCTCGGAGAAGGGAGAGCTGCTGCGCAGCGAGGACGTCCCGGATGCCGGACCGTCGCTCAAGCACGACTTCGCCGTCACCGAACGGTACGTGGTGTTCGTCGAGGGAACGGTCACCTTCGACCCGACCGAGACCTCGGGCATCCCTTATGCCTGGAAGGACGAGCAGCCGGCCCGGATCGGGGTGCTGCCGCGCGGGGCGGGCGGGGCCGCGAAGGTCCGGTGGTTCGGCATCGAACCCGGATCGATGCTGCACGCGGCCAACGCCTACGAGGACGAACGGGGCCGCATCGTGCTGGAGGGCCCCACCGTGGACCGGGAGGGCTTTGGGCGGTCGTGGAACTGGTGGGTGGGATCACCGGAGCGCGGGGCCACCCCCAACTCCCGTTCCGTCAACCGGCAGTGGGTCGTCGACCTGACCGCCGGCACCGTGCGCGAAGAGAACGTCGACGACCTGGTCGTGGAATTCCCCACCATCAACGAGGAACTGGCCGGCCGCAGGCACCGTTACCAGTACGCGATCGCCTTCCCGGACGACCGCGGTGCCGGCAACTTCGGCGTCGTCAAGTACGACCGGACCGCCGGCGCCCGTTCCCTCCTGAACGTCGGCGACGGGCGGCTTCCCAGCGAGGCGGTCTTCGTCCCCGCCGAGCACGGCACCTCGGAGGACGACGGCTATCTGCTGACCGTCGTCAGCGACCTGCACGCGGACGCCTCCCAGCTCCTCGTCCTGGACGCCACCGGCATCACGGCCGGTCCCGTCGCCACCGTGCACCTGCCGCGCCGGGTCGCCGCCGGAATCCACGGCTCATGGATCGCCGACCGGGACTGACCCATCGCAGGACCGCACCCCTCGCAGAACCGACGTACAGAGAAGGAAGTCGTGAAGGACATCGACCGCTCGGCCCCCGTCGTCGTCGAGCTGACCACCACCATCGAGGCCACCCCAGAGACGCTCTGGGCGCTGCACACCGACGTCGACGCCTGGCCGGACTGGCACGAGGGCATCGACAAGGCCCGCCTTTCCGGGGACTTCTCCGAGGGCGGCGTCTTCGACTGGGAGACGGCCGGAATGAACATCAGCTCACGCGTGCTGGAAGTGCGACCCCTGCGCCGCACCGTGTGGGGCGGCCCCGCCCACGGCATCGACGGCATCCACGTGTGGACCTTCGAGCCGACCACCGGCGGCACGGTCGTCACCACCCTCGAATCCTGGGCGGGCGCACCGGTGGAAGCCGACCCGGAAGGGATGCGCGCGGCCCTGGAGGGGTCCCTCGTGGCATGGCTGGAGGCCCTGAGGGCCGCCGCCGCGCGCTGCGACGACCGAGCCGGGACGGCCAAGCCGTAGACCCGTCGCCCGTCGCATGCATGAGGGCCCGTCTTTGCCGACGGGCCCTTCGTGGTGTGAGTCTTCCGTTGATCGGAAGAGGGGGCGGCCATGAGCGGCGGCGGAACCACCAGGGTCGGGGACCGGGTACAGCGGGCGCGGGACCGGCTCTTCGCGGGAAGAGCGGCGGAGCTGGGCGTTTTCCGCTCCGCGCTGTCCGGTGACGCGAAGGCGCCCGCGGTGCTCTACGTGCACGGGCCCGGCGGCATCGGGAAGTCCATGCTGCTGCGCCGCTTCGCGGCCGAGGCGCGGGCGACGGGACGCGACGTGGTCGAGGTGGACGGCCGGCTCGTCGAGCCCACGCCCGAGGCGTTCGAGAAGGAGGCCG
Source organism: Streptomyces sp. NPDC006134 (assembly GCF_040628835.1). Lineage (NCBI taxonomy): Bacteria > Bacillati > Actinomycetota > Actinomycetes > Kitasatosporales > Streptomycetaceae > Streptomyces > Streptomyces sp. NPDC006134. The sequence continues at coordinate 60,284 of NZ_JBEXTV010000049.1, forward strand.
GGGCGGTGCTCGCCGAAGAGCGGGCCGTCCTGCTCGTCGACACCTTCGAGCGCTGCCAGGGCCTCGAGAGCTGGCTGCGGGACCGGTTCCTGGTCCGGTTGCCGGCCGGCGCACTCGTGGTCGTCGCCGGGCGACAGCCACCGGACGCCGGGTGGACGTCCGACCCGGGGTGGCTGGACCTGCTGTGCACGGTGGCCCTGCGCAGCCTCGCTCCGGACGAGGCGACCGCCTTCCTGCGTGCCCGTGGCGTGCCGCGTGAGACACGACCCGCCCTGCTCGCCTTCACCGGCGGCCATCCCCTCGCCCTGGCACTCGCCGCGGCGGTGGCGGAGCGGGACGCGACCGGAACGGACGGCTGGGAACCCGGCCGGGACGCGATCGCCACCCTGCTTCCCCGACTGGCCGGTGAGGTCCCGTCACCGGTGCACCGTCGGGCCCTGGAAGTGTGCGCCCACGCGTACCTGACCACGGAGACGCTGCTGCGTGCCGTACTGGGGGACGAAGCGGCTGCGATGTTCGCCTGGCTGCGTGGCCTGCCCTTCGTCGAGTCCGCCCGCAGCGGGCTGTTCCCGCACGACGTGGTGCGCGAGGTGCTGGAGGCGGACCTGCGCTGGCGAGACCCCGAAGGCTACGCCGAGTTGCACAACCGACTCGGCCGCCACCTGTTCGAACAGATTCGGACAGCACCCGAGAGCGGGATGCTCGGCGCCGTCGGCGCGTTCATGTACCTGTACCGGACCGACCGGCACATGGCCGCCTACAACAGCTGGCGCGGCGAGGGCGAGGTGCAACTGACCGCCTGCGAACCGGCCGACCACGCCACTGTCCTGGACCTCGCGACCGAGGTCGAAGGGCCCGGGTCGGCGGCCGTCGCGCGGTTCTGGCTGGACAGGCAGCCGGAGGCGTTCCGGGTCTGCCGGGCCGCACGGGACGGCCGGATCGTGGGATTCTCGGCCTGGCTGCGGCTGGCCGAGCCCTGCGGCGAGGACGTCGACCCCGTGGTCGCGGCTGCCTGGGAGCACGCCCGGAGCACGGCCGCCCTGCGCTCCGGCGAGCATCTCGCCGTGGCCCGCTTCTCCGTGACCTCACCGGAACACCCCAAGATCTCGCCGGTCGAGGATCTCCACCAGTGGCGGGCCCTGGCCGAGGTCGCCCGCTCCGGCGGAGGGCTGGCCTGGTCGTACATCGCCATACGGTCCGGAGACTTCTGGCGGCCCTATCCGACGAGCCTCGGCCTGACGCCGACCGGGGACCGGCCGCGGGTCGGCCGGCTCGCGTACGACCTGTACACAAGCGACTGGCGGGCGCAGTCGATCCGTGCCTGGGCGGAGGAGAAGACCCGGCTGATGCTGTCGGGCGTGCCCGGAGTGCCCGAACCGGCGGCGCCCGGGCCGGCCACCGAGTCCGCCGTACTGTCCCGGCCGGAGTTCGACGCGGCGGTACGGGACGCGCTGCGCGGGCTGTCCCGGGCGGAGGACCTCTCGCTGAATCCGCTCGCCCGCAGCAGGGTGGCCGCCGGGCAGGGGATCGAGTTGCGGGAACTGCTGACCCGGGCCGTCGACGCGCTGCGCGCGGAGCGGGGCGGCGAGAAGTACCACCGGGCGGTGGCGGCGACCTATCTGCACGGCGCGCCCACCCAGGAAGCGGCCGCCACCCGGCTGGGGCTGCCCTTCAGCACGTACCGCAGGCACCTGGGCACCGGCATCACGCGGATGTGCGACGCGTTGTGGCGCCGGGAGATCCACGGGACGGGCACGAGCTGACACCGGTCACCGGAGTGAGCACAAGCGAGCAGTCGCGAGCACCGGACCTGTCTGGTGGGTGAGCGCCACGCGGACCGAGGGTGGCTCCTGTCGCTGATCGATACCAGGAGGCACTGAAATGGACACAGTCGTGGTGGGAGCCGGACCCGTCGGCCTGACGGCCGCGATGCTGCTGGCCCGGGAAGGACACCGGGTCACCGTGCTCGACCGGGACCCGGGCGCTCCCGAGGGCGGCCCGCAAGAGGCGTGGGACGCGTGGGAGCGGCCCGGGGCCAACCAGTTCCGGCATCCGCACATCCTGCTGCCGGCGGCGTACCGGACGCTGGCGGACGAACTTCCGGAGACCGTGACCGAGTTGACGGCACTGGGCGGAGTGCCGTGCAACCTGCTCGCCGGCGCCTGGGAGCTGGACGCGATCGGCGGTCGGCGCCCGGGCGACGAGCGGTTCGCCATGATGATCGCGCGCCGGCCCGTCATCGAGGCCGCGCTCACCGCCGTGGCCGCCCGCACCCCCAGGCTGACCGTCCGCCGCGACACGGCCGTCTCCGCCCTGCTGACCGGCCGGGAGCGGGTCCCCGGACGGCCGCACGTCACCGGGGTGCTCACCCGGGGCGGTGACACCCTCCACGCCGACCTGGTCGTCGACGCGGGCGGCCGGAACTCGCCCGTGGGCCGGATGCTCCGGGACCTCGGCGCTCCCGGTCCGGTGGAGGAGCGGGCCGGGACCGGTTTCCTCGCCTACACCCGGTACTTCCGGTCCGCCGACGGCAGGCTGCCGAAGTGGCCGGTGTGGCGGGTGACCCACTACGACACCGTGACGACCGTCGCCATCGAGGGCGACGCCGGAACGTGGGCGGTCTCCCTGGGGGTGTCCGGCAGCGACCGCGCGCTGCGGGCCCTGCGCGAACCCGGCGCCTGGCACCGGGCGGCGGCGCTCTTCCCCGACATCGCCCACCTGACCGAGGCGGGCGAGCCGATGAGCGGGATCATGGCCATGTCCGGCATGGAGGCCCGGCACCGGCAGTTCGTGGCCGACGGCCGGCCGGTGGCGACCGGCCTGCTGAGCATCGGCGACGCCTGGGCCACCACCAACCCCCTCTTCGGACTGGGCATGTCCATGGGCGCCCTGCACGTCACCCTCCTGCGCGACCTCCTGCGCGCGGAGGGCACCGGCGACCCGGAGAAGCTCGCCCTCCGGTTCGACGAGGCCACCCGGGCCTCGCTCTCCCCGATGCAGCAGGGCCTGGCGGAGTGGGACCGGCACCGGCTCGCCGAGATCGACGCCGCGCTGCGCGACGTCCCCGCCCCGTACGAGACCGGGGACCGCGACTGGCACTTCAAGAGGGCGCTGGACACCGCGAAGCTGCGGGACCCGGAACTGCTGCGCGCCTTCGCGGACAGCGGCACGCTGCTGGCCACCGCCGAGGAGGTGTTCACCGATCCCGCCCTGGCGGAGAAGGCCGCCGAACTCGGCCGCAAGGCACCGCACTCCTCCGATCCGGGTCCCTCCCGGCCCGAACTCCTGGCCGCGCTCGCGGGCCCGGCCGAGCGGGCGGCGCCGGTGCCGGATCGCGCCGGGTGTCACCTACGAGGAGTTCGACATCCCGGCGGCCAAGGGGACAGCGCACGCCCATGTGCTCCGCGTCGACCTGCG
>NZ_JBEXTV010000050.1:0-63458 GCF_040628835.1 Streptomyces sp. NPDC006134
AACAACACCACCCCCCCCCCACACCTCCTTTTCTTTTTTTTGTTTTGGTTTTTCTGCGTTTTGATCTCCCTAGGGGCCCGGGGGGGGGGCGCCCGGAGATCTCCGGGCGCCCCCGCGCCGTATGCCTCGGCGAACCCCGCTCACATGCCCCGAAGTACCCAGCTCACATGCCCCGAAGTACCCGGCTCGCATGCCCTGGAGTACTCGGCGTCGTACGCCTCACGCTCCGCGCCGACACCACGCGGTACCACGCGTGGCGTCGGCGCCGTCCCCCTCGTGCCGCGGCGGGCCGTCAGCCCTTCCGGTGCCGGCCCCGGGAGTCGGCGGCGGGCCGGTCCTCGCCGTCCGCGAGCCGCTGGAGCGTCTCGTCGACCAGCGGCTCCATCACCTCCTCGAAGCTCCCGGCCGTCCGCCGGCGCTCTTCCGCCTCCTTCGCCTCCTTGGCCTCCTTCTCGGCCTTCTCGGCCTTCTCGGCGGCCTCCATCTCCGCGAACACGTCGATGGGGGCGGGCGCCTTCGCCAGGAAGACCCAGGTCAGCCACACCGCGAGCAGGAAGGGCGGGATCTTCAGGGCGACCAGGACCCAGCCGAGCTGGGTGGTGTCCGCCCACCAGTACAGAGGGAAGAGGATCGCGCACTTGGCGAGCAGGATCAGGCCCCAGGCCCAGCTCGCCTTCTCGTACGCCTTCTTGCGGCCCGGGTTGCGGGTGCGCCAGGAGAGGTTCTCCTTGAAGACCGGCCCGAGGATGAGCCCGATCAGCGGGACACCGGCCAGGGTGGTGATGATGTACGCCAGCCCCAGGCCCAGCGTGTAGAGCATGCCCGGCAGGTAGAAGTCCTTGGCGTTGCCGGTCATCATCGCGAAGACGACGCCGAAGGCGACGCCGAAGACGCCGCTGAAGGCGTGCTTGACGGTGTCCTTCGTCACCAGCCGGACCACGACCAGCACCAGCGACACGGCCAGCGCCGCGATCGCCGACAGGTGCAGGTCCTTGTCGATCGTGTAGATGGTGACGAAGAGGAGGCCGGGCAGCACCGTCTCGATCATGCCCCGGACCCCGCCGAACGCCTCGAACAGCGCGGCCTCCGTCACCGCCCGGGCGTGGTCCGCTTCGTTGTCTCCGGTGTTCTCGGTGTCTTCGGTCGGCTTGTCGAGGGACGTCACCGGCTACTCCCGTCCGAGGGGTCGCAGTTCGTACTTCGGGTTGAACAGCACCCGGCGGCCCCGGCTCATCGAGATCCGGCCCGATGCGATGAGCTTGCGCCCTGGCTCTATGCCCACGATGGAGCGCCTGCCCAGCCACACCACGTCCAGGGCGGCCGAGCCGTCGAACAGCTCGGCCTCCAGGGCCGGAACGCCCGCGCGCGGTCGCAGGGTGACCGTGCGCAAAGTACCAGTAACCGTGACGATCTGCCGGTCCTGGCAGTCACCGATCGGCGTGCAGCCGGCGGTGTCGGCGTCCTCCCGCAGTTCCTCGGACTCCAGGTCCTCCTGTGACGAGGAGAGCCGGTCGAACATGCGCCGGAACCGGCCCACCGGCTTGTCGGAACGAGGAACAGCACTCATACCTGAAGCGTACCGGGGCGCACCGGCAGGTACGTAGCCCCTGACCCCGGCACTCGAACGCGCCACCACCCGAACACGCGTACACCCGTGCACCCGTGCACCCCCGCACGCGCACCCGGACGCCGCGTCAGCGCTCGAACCGGTACCCCATCCCCGGCTCGGTGACGAAGTGCCTCGGGTGCGACGGGTCCGCCTCCAGCTTGCGGCGCAGCTGCGCCATGTAGACGCGCAGGTAGTTCGTCTCCGTCCCGTACGACGGCCCCCACACCTCCTGCAGCAGCTGCTTCTGGCCGACCAGGCGGCCGGGGTGCCGCACCAGCACCTCCAGCAGGTGCCATTCGGTGGGTGTCAGCCGTATGTCCTTCCCGTCCCGGTGGACCTTCTTCGCGGCCAGGTCGACGGTGAACGTCCCGGTCTCCACGATCACGTCCCGCTCGTCCTCCCGGACCGGCTCGGCGCGGCGGACGGCGGCCCGCAGCCGGGCCAGCAGCTCGTCCATGCCGAACGGCTTGGTGACGTAGTCGTCGGCGCCTGCGTCCAGCGCCTCGACCTTCTCGTCGGAGGAGTGCCGGGCGGACAGCACCAGGATCGGCACCCGGGTCCAGCCGCGCAGGCCCTTGATCACCTCGACGCCGTCCATGTCGGGCAGGCCCAGGTCGAGTATGACGACGTCGGGATGGCGGGCGGCGGCGAGCTTCAGGGCGGTGGCGCCGTCGTGGGCGGCGTCGACCTCGTAGTGCCGCGCCTTGAGGTTGATCACGAGGGCGCGCACGATCTGCGGCTCGTCGTCGATCACGAGCACCCGGGTCATGAAGCCTGCCTTTCGGTCGGTGCGGACGGCAGGGGCCCGGGCCGGGCTCCCGCCGCGCGGAGGGTGAGGACCATGGTGAGGCCGCCGCCGGGGGTGTCCTCGGCATCCAGGGTGCCGCCCATGGCCTCGGCGAAGCCGCGGGCCACGGCCAGCCCCAGCCCGACGCCGGCGCCGCGCGGGGCGTCGCCGTGGCGCTGGAAGGGCTCGAAGATGCGGTCCTTGGCCTCCTCGGGGACGCCGGGCCCGCGGTCGACGACCCGCAGCTCCACCCGGTCCGCGTGGGCGCTCGCGGCGACCAGGACGGTCTCTCCCGGCGGACTGTACTTGACGGCGTTCTCGACCACGTTGGCCACCGTCCGCTCCAGCAGTCCCGCGTCCACGGCGACCATGGGCAGCGTCTCGGGGATGTCCAGCTCGACACCGGCCCCCGAGTCCTCGGGGATGCCGCCGAGCGCCATCGGCACCACCTCGTCGAGGTCGATCTCCCGGATCAGCGGGGTGACCGTGCCGGTCTGCAGCCGGGACATGTCGAGCAGGTTGCCCACGAGGTGGTCGAGGCGGTCGGCGCCCTCCTCGATGCCTTCCAGCAGTTCCGCCCGGTCCTCCTCGGACCAGGCCACGTCGTCGGAGCGCAGCGAGGAGACCGCCGCCTTGATCCCGGCCAGCGGGGTGCGCAGGTCGTGGCTGACGGCGGCCAGCAGGGCGGTGCGGATGCGGTTGCCCTCGGCCAGCGCGCGGGCCTGGTCGGCCTCGGCGCGCAGGCGCCGCCGGTCCAGGACGACGGCGGCCTGGGAGGCGAACGCGGCCAGCACGCGGCGGTCCTCGGCGGGCAGCACCCGGCCGGTCAGCGCGAGCGCCATGTGGTCCCCCACCGGCATGTCCACGTCCGCGTCCTCGGGCCGCGCGAGCGGCGGGCCGGTGCCGACGCGGCCGGCGCAGGTCCAGGGCGCCAGGTCGTCCTGTCTCTCCAGCAGAGCGGCCGAGGTCATGCCGAAGGTCTCCCGGACCCGCTCCAGCAGCGCCTCCAGGCTGGTCTCGCCGCGCAGGACGTCACCGGCGAGGAAGGAGAGGATCTCCGACTCGGCGCGCAGCCGGGCGGCCTGGTGGGTGCGCCGGGCCGCCAGGTCCACCACCGACGCCACGGACACTGCGACGCCGACGAATATGGCCAGGGCGAGCATGTTCTTCGGGTCGGCGATGGTGATGCGGTTGACCGGCGGCGTGAAGAACCAGTTCAGCAGCAGGGAGCCGGCCGCCGCCGAGGCGAGCGCCGGGTACAGCCCGCCGAGCAGGGCCGCCGCGACCGTCAGCGCCAGGTAGAGCAGCACGTCGTTGGCGAGGCCGAGGTGGACGTGGCTGAGCAGCAGGGTCAGCAGCAGCGGGCCGCCGAGGCCGACGAGCCAGCCCCAGACGATCCGGGAGCGCCCCAGGCGCGCGCCCCGGGCGATCGGCAGCCCGCGCCCCTGGGCGGCCTCCTCGTGGGTGACGATGTGCACGTCGAGGTCGGGCCCGGAGTCGCGGGCGACGGTGGCGCCGACGCCGGGGCCGAAGACGTACTGCCAGCTCTTGCGGCGCGAGGAGCCGAGGACGATCTGGGTGGCGTTGACGCCGCGGGCGAAGTCCAGCAGGGCGGCCGGTATGTCGTCGCCGACGACGTGGTGGAAGGTGCCGCCGAGGTCCTCCACCAGAGTGCGCTGCACCGCCAGTTCCTTCGGGGAGGCGGAGGTCAGCCCGTCGCTGCGGGCTATGTAGACGGCGAGGACCTCGCCGCCGGCGCCCTTCTCGGCCAGCCGCGCGGCGCGGCGGATCAGGGTGCGGCCCTCCGGTCCGCCGGTCAGGCCGACCACGATCCGCTCGCGCGAGCCCCAGATCTTCGACACCCGGTGCTCGCTGCGGTACTGCTGGAGATAGGCGTCGACCCGGTCCGCCACCCACAGCAGGGCCAGCTCGCGCAGCGCGGTGAGGTTGCCGGGGCGGAAGTAGTTCGACAGGGCCGCGTCGACCTTGTCCGGGCGGTAGATGTTGCCGTGCGCCATGCGGCGGCGCAGCGCCTGCGGCGACATGTCCACCAGTTCGATCTGGTCGGCGCGCCGCACCACCTCGTCGGGCACGGTCTCCTGCTGCCGTACGCCGGTGATCGACTCCACGACGTCGCCGAGCGACTCCAGGTGCTGGATGTTGACGGTGGAGATCACGTCGATCCCGGCGGCCAGCAGCTCCTCCACGTCCTGCCAGCGCTTGGTGTTGCGGGTGCCGGGGACGTTGGTGTGGGCGAGCTCGTCCACCAGCGCCACCTTGGGGCGCCGGGCGAGCACCGCGTCCGGGTCCATCTCCGTGAAGACCGTCCCGCGGTACTCCAGTTCCCTGCGGGGCACCTGCTCCAGGCCGCGCAGCATCACCTCGGTGCGCGGCCGGCCGTGGTGCTCCACGAACGCCACCACGCAGTCCGTGCCCCGCTCGACCCGGCGGTGCGCCTCCGACAGCATCGCGTACGTCTTGCCGACGCCCGGTGCCGCGCCGAGGTAGATCCGTAGCTTGCCGCGTGCCATGGCCTCATCGTCTTTCCGGTTCCCGCCCACTGCGCAGCGTCGACCTTACGGCCGGCGATCGCCGGCAGGAGGGCCCGGCAGGGCGTCGGGGCCGTCTTTGACGCAACTCTGACGCCGCCGGTCCGCACGGCGCGCCGGCCGCGTCCTCGGGCGGCTCCGGCACGGCGCGGCCGGTCTCCGCGTCCGGCCCCGGCCGGTGGTCCCGTCGGCGACGTGCGGCGCTGCCGGCGGGGGCCCGTACCGCCGCCGGCCGGCGGGACGTACAGCAGAACGGCCGGGATCACCGGTCACGTCGCATCACGTCGCGGCGCGCGCCGCTCGCGTGCGCCGGTCCGCGCGCGGCGTTCCCGGCGCGCCGGGGCCCGCGCATGACGCCTCGGAGTTCCGCGCAGGCAGAGGGCCGCGCCCCGGTGCGGGGCGCGGCCCTCCTCGTCCGTGCCGGTCCACGCCGACGGGTACGGGCCCGTTACCGGACCTCGGTGATCTCCGGACCGCGCTGGAGCTGGCCCATGCCGCCGGAGAAGCGGGACCCGCCCTCCTCCTGCTGGACGCCCTCGGGGACCATCTGCGCGTCGTTCGGCAGCTTCAGGACGATCGGGTCGCGAGGCGCCATCGGGCCCTCGCCGCGGACCACGACCGTGTCCCGGAAGATCTGCTCCAGCAGCCCGGCGGCCTGCGGCTGCACCGCGCCCTGGCCCGAGATCACACCGCGCAGGAACCAGCGGGGACCGTCCACACCGACGAACCGCACGACCTGGAAACCGCCCGTGCCGTCGGGCAGTTGCACGGGCACCTGGGCCCGCAGCTCCCAGCCGAGCGGACCCTCGACCTCGTCGACGATGCCACCCTGCTGGGTGATGCCGGCCGCGATCTCCTCGCGCACCTCGCCCCAGATGCCCTCGCGCTTGGGCGCGGCGAAGGCCTGGAGCTGGATGGCGCTGTCGCGCAGGACGACCGTCGCCGCGACGATCGCGTCGCCCGCGACCTCCACCCGCAGCTCCATGCCGTCGACGCCCGGTACGAACAGGCCGCCGAGGTCCACCCGGCCCTCGGCCGGGTCGCGCACCTCGGAGCTGTCCCAGGGCCCGTCGGGCCGCGGTCCGGGTTCGAGCCGCAGCCGCTCGCGCCCGCCCTCGTCGTCCGCCTCGGTGTCGACGCTGTCGACGACCTGCTCGGCCTCGCCGGCCGCGTCCTCGGCGGCACCCTTCTTCTTGCGACGTCCGAACACGTCACTGTCCTTCCCGGTCGGATACGACCGAAGCGTATCGATTCCCACCCGTCGTGCCGCCTGCGGCGGCCTGACCGCTGGTGCCGCTCGTGCCGTCTGTCCGGTCCCCCGCCGCATGGCCGCCGGTGGACCCGAAGCCCCCTTCGGCCCGCGCCGAGTCGGGAAGTTCCGCGACCTGGCGGAAGCGGACCCTCTCGACCTGCTGGACGACCAGTTGGGCAATCCGGTCGAAGCGCTCGAACCGCACCGGCTCGCGCGGATCGAGATTCACCACGATCACCTTGATCTCCCCACGGTACCCGGCATCAATCGTCCCCGGGGCATTCACGAGGGCGACACCGCATCGGGCGGCGAGACCGGAACGCGGGTGCACGAAGGCCGCGTACCCCTCCGGGAGCGCCACAGACACCCCCGTGGGCAGGACGGCCCGCTCGCCGGGGGCGAGTTCGCAGGCGACGGTGGTGCGCAGATCGGCGCCCGCGTCACCCGGGTGCGCATAGGTCGGAAGCGGTACGTCCGGATCGACGCGGCGGATCAGGACCTCCACGGGGCCGCGGCCGGCGGCGGTCACGGGTTCACCTCGAAGGCGCGTGCGCGGCGTACCTGGTCCGGGTCGTCCATGGCGGCGCGGATCTCCTCCTCGCGGCCGTGTTCGACGAAGTGGTCGACCTTGACCTCGATGAAGACGGCGTCGGCGCGGACGGCGACGGGACCGTCCGGGCCGCCGATGCGGCCGGTGGCGGTGGAGTAGATCTTCCGTCCGGCCACGGCGGTCACCTCGGCCTCCAGGTGCAGCGTCGTGCCGACGGGCACGGGCCGCAGGAAGTCGGTCTCCAGCCGTCCGGTCACGGCGATGGTGCGCAGCAGCCAGTTGAGCGAGCCGAGGGTCTCGTCGAGGGCGCTGGCGAGCACCCCGCCGTGGGCGAGGCCGGGGGCGCCCTGGTGGGCGGGGCGCACCTCGAACTCGGCGGTGATCGACACGCCCTCGCCGGCCCGCGCCTGCAGGTGCAGTCCGTGGGGCTGCTCGCCGCCGCAGCCGAAGCACTGGCCGTAGTGCGCGCCGAGGAGTTCACCGGGCGCGGGCGCGTCGGGATGGCGCACGGGGCGCACCGCGTCGGCGGGGGGCTGAAGAGCCGCGGAAGTACCACTCACAGGCGCAGACCTTACCCGCGCGCGGGTGATACCCGGATACCGTGCCAAGCTTGACGTCATGCAGCTTGCCGCCGCCCCGTACGAAGAACGCCTGACCGCGCCCCGCTCCTGGTGGCTGATCTCCTTCCTGGTGGGAGTCTCGGCCGCCCTGATCCTGCTGCCGTTCGGCACGCTGCCGATGCTCGGCGGTCTCGCCGGCGGCACGGCGGTGGCGGCGGTGGCGGCCAGCGCCTACGGCTCGGTCCGCATCCGCGTGGTGGGCGACTCGCTGATCGCGGGCGACGCGAAGGTGCCGGTCGCGGCGCTGGGCGAGGCGGAGATCCTCGACCCCGAGGAGGCCCGGGCCTGGCGCACCCACAAGGCCGACACCCGCGCCTTCCTGCTGCTGCGCGCCTACATCCCCACGGCCGTGCGCGTCGAGGTCACGGACCCGCAGGACCCGACCCCGTACCTGTACCTGTCGACCCGCGAGCCCGAGCGCCTGGCGGAGGCCCTGCGCGCGGCGAAGGCAGCCGCACAGAACCGCGCAGAACCGCGTAGGACCGCATAGGACCATGTAGACCAGGCAGAACCACGCGGAGCACCGTCACGGACGCCCTCCGGGCTCCGGCGGCACCGCCTGCGCCGGCCCGCCGGGGCAGGACGGGCCGGTCCGGGCCGCGGACGCCCGCCGCGGAGTGGGGTGCCCGAAGGCCCGCATCCGCAGGCGCCGCGCCGCTGCGGGTGCCTGTCCGCACGGACGGGACCGCCACGGGCTGCGGTGACCCGGGCGCCGTCCCACGTGGACGCCGTGGTCCGTGAAGACCCTGAGCGCCCCGGCCGGGGCAGGTCCGGCGCCGGGCGCGCTCCCGTCGGGGCCCTCGTCGCCGGGGATCGTCCGCCACGGCCGTCGGCCGGGGCGGCAAGGCCGTGGGTGGCCGTCACCAACGACCGGCCGGGACACGGCGTACCGGCGCACGCCCGTCGCCGGGCGGTGGTTTCAGTGGCCGCCGTCTCCGGGGCGGTGGTGATCGGGTTCCTTCGTGACATCGCCCATCTCCAGGGCGTCCGCCGGGTGCTCCAGGGCGGGGAGTTCCTCCAGCGCGTCCCACGGCACCTGGACCTTGCGCAGGTCCGCGCGGATCCGTTCGGCGAGCTTTCTGGTCTCCCGCCGGTTCATGGCCGCGCCGACGGCCGCGCCGACCAGGAACGGCGTGAGGTTCGGCAGGTTGCGGACCATCCGCTTCATGATCCGCTGGCGCAGCTCGCGCTTGGCGTGCCCGTTCAGCGCGGTGCTCAGCGTCGACGGTCTGCTCACGTCGACCCGGCGCTCCGACGACCAGGAGTTCAGATAGGCGGTACTGCGCTGCTTGAGGCTGCCGGGCGGGCGTACGCCGTAGACCTCGTGGAGTTCGGCGATCAGTTTCAGCTCGATCGCCGCGACGCCGGTGACCTCGGCGGCCAGCTCCGTGGGCATCGCGGGCGGCACGGGCAGCATCGCGGCCGCGCCGATGCCCGCGCCGACCGTCGCCGTGCCTCTCATGGCGCCCGCCACCAGCTTGTCGGCGAGCTCCTCGGGTCCGAGGCCCGGGAACTGCCGGCGGAGCGTGGCCAGGTCCCGTACGGGGACGCGCGGGGCGAGCTCGATGATCCGGTCGGCGAGGTGACCCAGGGCGGCCCGGGCTCGGTCGCCGCCCGTGCGGGCGCCCTGCCGGGCCTTGTCCCGGATCACCGCCACCCGGCGTCGGGCGGCCGGCGCGGGGACCTCCACGGATGCCGGGAGATCGCTGCGTTCGGCCGCCGGTTCGAGCGAGGCCCCTCCTGTGCCGGCCGGGCCTCGCTCCGCGTCACGCGCGCGGTGTGGGCCGTCGTACGGCCCTCGGTCCGCTCCCCGTTTGGGGAAGCGGCGCTTCCAAGGAGGGGTCGAGCCAGTCACGGCCGACCGGTCCTCAGTCGCAGTCGCGGCAGATCGGCTGGCCGTTCTTCTCCCGGGCCAGCTGGCTGCGGTGGTGCACCAGGAAGCAGCTCATGCAGGTGAACTCGTCCTGCTGCTTCGGGAGCACCCGGACGGCCAGCTCCTCGTTCGAGAGGTCGGCGCCGGGAAGCTCGAGGCCTTCCGCGGCCTCGAACTCGTCGACGTCCACCGCGGAGGCCGACTTGTCGTTCCTCCGGGCCTTCAGCTCTTCGAGACTGTCCGAGTCGACGTCGTCGTCGGTCTTGCGTGGAGTGTCGTAATCGGTTGCCATGTCGCTCTCCCCCTCTGGGTGTCTGCGGTGTCTTCCGCGCACGTAACGCGTGAGAGGCCGGACTTGTGCCCGACCTGAGGCGGAGATTTTGCCTCACATCAAGGTCTGTTACTCAATCGACACCCAACCGGACTCCGCATGAGTGATCGGCTTGGATGGCGATGGGGACCGTACACGGTCGCATAGCCGCACTACAAAGCCGCCTCCCCGTGTACTTCCCGTGATCAAGACCCCTGAAAACCCGGATTTTCCGGGCGTTTCACGGGATTGATGGATCACGGAGAGTGAATGACCGGAAAAGTGCCGCTGTGATCGATCACACATGCGATCTCTGACCGGCCGACGGCTCTGCGGCCCGGAAATTCAGCGCAAAGCGAACATCTCCGCGGGTCGGCCAGGCGAACGGCGCCATGATCTCAGATCGGCAGGGTGACCCGCATCACGAGCCCTCCTCCCTCTCGCGGCTGGGCGGAGATGTGCCCGCCGTGCGCCCGGGCCACGGACCGGACGATGGACAGGCCGAGGCCCACTCCCTTGTCGCTGCCCGTACGCTCGGTGCGCAGCCGCCGGAACGGCTCGAAGATGTTGTCGATCTCGTACGCCGGCACGACCGGCCCCGTGTTGCTCACCACCATGACCGCCTGGCCGTGCTCGACCTCGGTGGTGACCTCGACCCAGCCGTTCTCGGCCACGTTGTAGCGCACGGCGTTCTGCACCAGGTTCAGGGCGATCCGCTCCAGCAGCACGCCGTTTCCCTGGACCACCGCGGGCCCGCGCCGGCCGCGGATCTCCACGCCCTTGGCCTCCGCCTCGGCGTGCACCTGGTCGATGGCCTGCGTGGCCACCTCGGCGAGGTCCACCGGCTTGCGCTCGACGATCTGGTTGTCGCTGCGAGCGAGCAGCAGCAGGCCCTCCACCAGCTGCTCGCTGCGCTCGTTGGTGGCCAGCAGGGTCTTGCCGAGCTGCTGGAGCTCCACCGGGGCGTTCGGGTCGGACAGGTGCACTTCCAGGAGAGTGCGGTTGATCGCCAGCGGGGTGCGCAGCTCGTGCGAGGCGTTGCCGACGAAGCGCTGCTGGGCGGTGAAGGCCCGCTGGAGCCGCTCCAGCATGTCGTCGAAGGTGTCCGCCAGCTCCTTCAGCTCGTCGTCCGGGCCGTCCAGCTCGATCCGGCGGGAGAGGTCGGAACCGGCCACCGCGCGCGCCGTGCGGGTGATCCGGCCCAGCGGCGACAGCACCCGGCCGGCCATGGCGTAGCCGAAGGCGAAGGCGATCACGGCCAGGCCGAGCAGGGCCAGGAGGGAGCGGCTGAGCAGGCTGTCCAGGGCGTGCTGGCGCTGCTCGTTGACACAGTCGTTCAGCGAGCGGTTGAGCTCGTCCGCGGGCAGCTCCAGGCTCCGCAGGTGGCAGGTCTCACTGGACACCTGTCCGGAAACGATCTTGAAGGGCAGGTCGCTGCCCACGTTCAGCGCGTTCGCCGCCAGCAGGTAGATGATCGACAGGAGCAGGATGCCGGCGATCAGGAACATCCCGCCGTACAGCAGCGTGAGCCGTATCCGGATGGTGGGGCGCAGCCACGGGAAGGGCGGGGCCGGCCGGGGGTCCCAGGTGGGCTTGGGGGGCGTCTGGGGAGGCGCGGGTGTCGTGGCCACGGGCGATCAGATCCGGTACCCGGAGCCCGGGACGGTGACGATGACGGGCGGCTCGCCCAGCTTGCGGCGCAGCGTCATGACGGTCACCCGCACCACGTTCGTGAACGGGTCGGTGTTCTCGTCCCACGCCTTCTCCAGCAGCTGCTCCGCGGAGACCACCGCGCCCTCGCTGCGCATGAGGACCTCCAGGACGGCGAACTCCTTGGGCGCCAGCTGGACCTCCCGGCCGTCGCGGAAGACCTCGCGGCGGTTGGGGTCCAGCTTGATCCCCGCGCGCTCCAGGACCGGCGGCAGCGGCACGCTGGTGCGCCGGCCCAGGGCCCGCACGCGGGCGATGAGCTCGCTGAACGCGAACGGCTTGGGCAGATAGTCGTCGGCGCCGATCTCCAGGCCCTCCACCCGGTCGCTGACGTCGCCGGAGGCCGTCAGCATCAGCACGCGCGTGGGCATGCCGAGCTCGACGATCTTGCGGCACACGTCGTCGCCGTGCACCAGCGGGAGGTCGCGGTCGAGGACGACCACGTCGTAGTCGTTGACGCCGATGCGCTCCAGAGCGGCCGCACCGTCGTACACGACGTCGACGGCCATGGCCTCCCGGCGCAGTCCGGTGGCCACCGCATCGGCGAGCAGCTGCTCGTCCTCGACGACGAGTACGCGCACGTCGCTTGTCCTTCCTCATGGAACGCCCGTGGCGCCTCGGGGCGCGAGCGGGCAGGGGTCTTGGTGAGTGTGTTGCCTCCATCCTGCCCTTTTCGGCCATAAGTCGGCGGTAAGACGGGTGAGCGCGGGCCCGCGGCCGGGCGCGGGCCGGGCGGGCGCCGGAAGCCGGGCGGCCGGCGCGGGAGTGAAGGTGAGAGATTTTCTTACCCGGCCGAGGTTTCCGCGGAAGGGCGCGTGGGGAGGACGGCTGTACACCTCGCGATCACGCTCTGCGCGTGCCGTACGACCACCCGGTGCGCAGCGATCCGCTTCCCGCAGGGCGGCGCGGGTGTCCGGCACCGTCGCCGCCCGGCCGGTCGGCGCAGGGCACCCGTCGGAGACGTGATCGCCACCTTTCCCGCAACGGCACACCCCCGTGCCACCGACCCACGACCCAGGACGAGGGGGCGCAGCATGGACGCTTTCACCGCAGGACTTCTGCAGCGCATAAAGGCGACCGAGTCCGACCTGTCGCGGGCCCGTGACGAGGGCGACGACTTTCTCGTCGAGGTCGAGCTGAGCGAGCTCGACGACCTTCGCCGCCTCGCCGCCGAGCACGGTGTGCAGGTCGGCACGGCCAGCGTCTGATCCGGCCCGCGTACGACGGACGATCCGGCCCGCGTACGACGGACAAGGGGAGCCCCGGCGAGATCCAGCGCCGGGGCTCCCGCCTTTCCGCATCCTCCGCTTTTCCGCTTTTCCTTTCGTCCGCCTGGGGGGCGCGCCGGGGCCGTGCCCCCAGGGCGGGCCGTCACCGCCCCCTCAGTCGTGCCAGGCGCCGAAGTCCTCCAGCAGGCCCTGGAGCGGCTCGAAGACGCCCGGCGAGGCCGCGACCGTCAGTTCGCGCGACGGGCGCCGAGAGGGGCGTCCGCCGGTCAGCGCGCCCGCTTCCCGGGCGATCAGGTCGCCCGCGGCGAGGTCCCAGGGGTTCAGGCCGCGCTCGTAGTAGCCGTCGAGGCGGCCCGCGGCCACGTCGCACAGGTCGATCGCGGCCGAGCCGCCGCGCCGGATGTCGCGCACCCGGGGGATCACCTTCCCGGCGATCTCGGCCTGGTGGGCGCGGACCTCGGCGACGTAGGCGAAGCCGGTCGAGATCAGGGCCTGGTCCAGGGGCGGCGCGGGGCGGCAGGCGAGCCGGCGCTCGCCGTCCCAGGCCCCTGTCGCCCAGGCGCCGCCGCCGCGGACCGCGTGGTAGGTCTCCCCGCGCATCGGGGCGGCGACCACGCCGACGACGGTCTCGCCGTCCTGTTCGGCGGCGATGGAGACGGCCCAGCTCGGCAGGCCGTAGAGGTAGTTCACCGTGCCGTCGAGGGGGTCGACGACCCAGCGGACGCCGCTCGTGCCCTCGGTGGCGGCGCCCTCCTCGCCGAGGACGCCGTCGTCCGGGCGGCGCTCGGCGATCAGCCCGGTGATCAGCTTCTCGGCCGCGAGGTCCATCTCGGTGACCACGTCGACCGGGCTGGTCTTGGTGGCGTGGACCGCGAGGTCGGCCGGACGGCCGTCGCGCAGCAGCTCGCCCGCGCGGCGGGCGGCTTCCTGAGCCAGGGCGAGCAGTTCCGAGTGCAGGGGGTCGGTCACGGGGCTCCTCACGCGTAGGGGCTGTCGGCGCCCGCGGCGGCGGGCCGGGGGGCACGGGCCGGGCAGCAGCCCACCGGGCACAGGTCGTGGCTCGCGCCGAGCGCGCCCAGGGCGCACGGCGCGACCTCCTGGCCGCGCTCGGTGGCGGCCCGCTCCAGGACGAGGTCGCGGACGGCGGCGGCGAAGCGCGGGTCGGCGCCGACGGTGGCCGAGCGGCGCACCGGCAGCCCGAGCTCCTCGGCCTTGGCCTTGGCCTCCGTGTCGAGGTCGTACAGGACCTCCATGTGGTCGGAGACGAAGCCGATGGGGGCCATGACCACGGCCGGGACCCCGGCGGCGTGCCGCTCCTCCAGGTGGTCGCAGATGTCGGGCTCCAGCCACGGGATGTGCGGGGCGCCGGAGCGGGACTGGTAGACGAGCTGCCAGGGGTGGTCGACGCCGGTGCGCTCGCGGACGGCGTCGGCGATCAGCCGCGCGACGTCCAGGTGCTGCCTGACGTAGGCGCCGCCGTCGCCGTGCTCCTCCACCGGGCCGGAGGTGTCCGCGGCCGCGTTCGGGATCGAGTGGGTCGTGAACGCGATGTGGGCGCCGTCCCGGACCTCCTCCGGCAGGTCGGCGAGGGACTCGATCACCCCGTCGATCATGGGCTCGACGAAGCCCGGGTGGTTGAAGTAGTGCCGCAGCTTGTCGATCCTCGGGAGCTCCAGGCCCTCCGCCTCCAGGGCCGCGAGGGCGTCGGCGAGGTTCTCGCGGTACTGGCGGCAGCCCGAGTAGGAGGCGTAGGCACTGGTCGCGAGGACGAGGATGCGGCGGCGGCCGTCGCGGACCATCTCGCGCAGGGTGTCCGTCAGGTACGGCGCCCAGTTGCGGTTGCCCCAGTAGACCGGCAGGTCCAGGCCGTGCTCGGCGAAGTCCTTGCGCAGGGCGTCCAGCAGGGCGCGGTTCTGGGCGTTGATCGGGCTGACCCCGCCGAAGAGGAAGTAGTGCTGCCCGACTTCCTTCAGGCGTTCGGTGGGGATGCCGCGCCCGCGCGTCACGTTCTCCAGGAACGGGACCACGTCGTCCGGGCCTTCAGGGCCGCCGAACGAGAGCAGGAGCAGGGCGTCGTAGGGGGTGGCGTCGAGCACGTCTGGCATGTCTCGATCCTGCCACCCGCCACCGACAGCCGGGAAACGGCGGGGTGGGATATGACGCCCCGCGACCTCGGGGGGTGTATTAGGGTTACCTAACCCGTAAGCTGTATCAGCCGTATTCGCACCTTACGGACGTGTCGCCCCGCGCGACCTGCCGCATCCGCCGGCCGGCCGTGCCGGACCTGTCCCGCCCGAGCCGTACCGGACCACCGGAGACCCCGTGCCCAGCCCCTACCGCGCCCTGTTCGCCGCCCCCGGCTCCAAGGGTTTCTCCGCCGCGGGCTTCCTCGGCCGCATGCCGCTGTCGATGATGGGCGTCGGCGTGGTCACCATGGTCTCGCAGCTGACCGGGCGGTACGGCCTGGCCGGCGCCCTGTCGGCCACCATCGCGCTCGCCGCGGCAGTCGCGGGGCCGCAGATCTCACGGCTGGTCGACCAGTACGGGCAGCGGCGGGTGCTGCGCCCGGCGACCCTGGTGTCGCTCGTCGCGGCGGCCGCCCTGCTGGCGGCCGCGCACTGGCGGTGGCCGGACTGGGTGCTGTTCGTGTGCTGTGTGGGGATCGGCTGCGTGCCCAGCGTCGGCGCGATGGTCCGGGCCCGCTGGGCGGCCCTGTACGGGGGCACCCCGAAGCTGCACACCGCGTACTCCTTCGAGTCCGTGGTGGACGAGGTGTGCTTCATCTTCGGGCCGATCATCTCCATCGGCCTGTCCACGGCGTGGTTCCCGGAGGCCGGTCCGCTGCTGGCCGCCTGCTTCCTCGCGGTCGGCGTCTTCTGGCTGACCGCGCAGCGCGCCACCGAGCCCGCGCCGCACCCGCGCGAGCAGCACGGCGGCGGCAGCGCACTGCGCTCGCGCGGCCTGCAGGTGCTGGTCGCCACGTTCGTGGCGACGGGGGCGATCTTCGGGGCGGTCGACGTGGTCACCGTGGCCTTCGCCGACGAGCGGGGACACCAGGCCGCCGCCAGCCTCGTGCTCGCCCTCTACGCGGCGGGCTCCTGCGTGGCGGGCATGGTCTTCGGGCTGCTGCACTTCGCCGGAGCGCCGGAACGCCGCTGGCTGCTGGGCGTGTGCGCGATGGCCGTGAGTATGATCCCCCTCCTACTGGTCGGGAACCTGCCGTTTCTGGCCGTGGCGCTGTTCGTTGCGGGCCTGTCCATCGCACCCACGATGATCACGACGATGTCCCTCATCGAACAGCACGTACCACGCGCGCAGCTCACCGAGGGCATGACCTGGGTCAGCACCGGGCTCGCGGTGGGGGTGGCGCTCGGCTCCTCCGCGGCCGGCTGGGTGATCGACACGGCCGGGGCGCGCGCCGGGTACGTGGTCCCGGCGGTGGCCGGGGCCGTCGCGGCCGCGGTCGGTTTCCTCGGGTACCGCCGGCTCACGCGGCCGGCTCCGGGTCGGGGAGGGACCGTTGAGCACCACAGCGAACGGGAAGACGGGCGGGAAGAGCGGCACCTGGCGTAACTGGGGAGGCACCGCGGCGGCCCGTCCCGCGCGGGAGGTCGCCCCGGCGTCCGCCGCGGAACTGGCCGAGGCCGTGCGCCGGGCCGCCGAGGACGGACTGCGGGTGAAGGCCGTCGGCACCGGCCACTCCTTCACCTCCATAGCCGCCACGGACGGGGTGCTGATCCGGCCTCACCTGCTGACGGGGATACGCCACATCGACCGCGCCGCCATGACGGTCACGGTCGAGGCAGGCACCCCGCTCAAGAGGCTCAACGTGGCCCTCGCGCGCGAGGGGCTGTCGCTGGCGAACATGGGCGACATCATGGAGCAGACGGTCGCCGGCGCGACCGGCACCGGCACCCACGGCACCGGCCGCGACTCGGCCTCGATCGCCGCCCAGATCAAGGGGATCGAGCTGGTCACGGCCGACGGCTCGCTCCTGACCTGCTCCGAGAGGGAGAATCCGGACGTCTTCGCCGCCGCCCGCATCGGCCTCGGCGCCCTCGGCGTCGTCACCGCGATCACGTTCGCCGTGGAGCCGCTGTTCCTGCTCCGGGCCCGCGAGGAACCCATGCCGTTCGACCGGGTCCTCGCCGACTTCGACGAACTGTGGGCCGAGAACGAGCACTTCGAGTTCTACTGGTTCCCGCACACCGGGAACACCACCACCAAGCGCAACAACCGCAGCGCGGGCCCGGAGCAGCCGGTGGGGCGGGTGAAGGGCTGGGTCGAGGACGAGTTCCTCTCCAACGGCGTCTTCCAGGTGGCCAACTGGGTCGGCCGCGCGGTGCCCGCCACCGTCCCGGCGATCGCGCGGATCTCCAGCAAGGCCCTGTCCGCGCGGACCTACACCGACATCCCCTACAAGGTCTTCACCTCGCCGCGCCGGGTGCGTTTCGTGGAGATGGAGTACGCCGTCCCGCGCGAGGCCGTCGTCGACGCGCTGCGCGAGCTGAAGGCGATGGTCGACCGCTCGCGGCTGCGGATCAGCTTCCCCGTCGAGGTGCGCACCGCCCCGGCCGACGACATCACGCTCTCCACCGCCTCCGGCCGGGACACCGCCTACATCGCCGTCCACATGTTCAAGGGCACGCCCTACCGGGGGTACTTCACCGCCGCCGAGCGCATCTTCACCGCGCACGAGGGCCGGCCGCACTGGGGGAAGCTGCACACCCGGGACGCCGCGTACCTGTCCCGGGTGTATCCGCGCTTCGGCGAGTTCACGGCGCTGCGGGACCGTCTCGACCCGGATCGCCGGTTCCAGAACGACCATCTGCGGAGGGTTCTGGGGCCGTAGCCGGGCCGCTGGGAGACGGGCCCGGAGTGTCGCCGGCGCCCTGGCTCCCGGTGGGGCTCGGGGCGGGCGTGGCACCGTCCCCGGCGCCGCCGCCCTGCGACGGCGCGGCGCTCGGCGGCGTACCGGCACCGGTCCCGCCGTCCGGGGTCCCGGACGGACCGCCCGTCGGCGCGTCGCCGGCGCCCGGGGTCTGCGAGGTACCGGAGTCCGGGGAGTTCCGTGAGTCCCCGGTGTCCTTGGGGTCCTTGGAGTCCTCGGAGTCCCCGGAACCGCCCTGCTCCCCGGAGTCCCCGGAGTCCCCGTGGTCCGCGGCCGGCTTGGCGTGGCCGGACAGGGCACCGCCGACGGTGGTGCTGGAGCCGCCGCTCAGGCTGTGGCCGGAGGCGAGTTCGTAGGCGGTGATGCCGGCCATCGTGACGCCGAAGACGAGCGCCGCCGCGATCACCGGCCGTTTCCAGCTCTTCACGCGGGCGCGGTAGACGGTGCCCTCGGTGAACTCGCCGGGCGCGGGCGGCGTGTGCCCCCGGGGGCGCTCCTGATGGCGCGCGATCACCGCCGCGCCGCGCAGCTGCTCGCCGGTCCGCTTGAAGAAGTGCTGGAAGAGCGTGCCACCGCAGGTGGCGATGACGCTGACGACACCGGCGCCGAGGATCGTCCCGTAGACGCCGAAGGAGGAGGCGAGCTTGGCGGCCACCACCGCCGCGAGCGCGCTGCCCGCGACCTGGGGCATGTTCAGGTCGATCCGCTTCTTGTCCGCCTCGCCCCGGACGTCGGTCTCCCCCTCCCCGCGGGACTCCGCCACGGCCAGGACATCGGGCCTTTCACGCATCCTCGTCCCTTGCCTGCCTTTCCCGTACTTGATCGACTTTTGCCGCTTGATCAACCAACTGCACGAGAAGGGGACGTACGGACGAAACCTTTAGTTCCGTTTCTGGTGATTGCGTGAAGTTCGCCACGCCGACCCCCTTGCGGCACCACGGAAATCACCCTCGGGGACGGCCGGGTCCCGCCTCTTGCCGGAAGTTGGACGGCGCGCCGATCCACGCACATGGCCCGAATGGAGTACTGTTGCGAGCCCTGGGTCCAGTCTCCCGACAGGGGGTACCGGACCCCGACGGACCGCCGGGAGGGGGCTGGGTGCACAGGGTGACGGAGTTGGTCACTTAGCGTTGCGAACAGGTAACCGTGCCATAACGGCGATCCAGGGCCCGCGCCCGACACGCCGGGCAACTCGGCAAGGTTGTGGCAGGCTGCACCCGGGCAGGCCACACTCGACAGAGCGGAAGCAGCGACGCACGTGACGTCGGCAGGCACCACCCGGGAGGTCCCCATGCCCGAACTGCGTGTCGTGGCCGTCTCGAATGACGGCACACGGCTGGTGCTGAAGGCTGCGGACTCAACGGAGTACACGCTTCCGATTGACGAACGGCTCCGCGCCGCCGTGCGCGGCGACCGTCCCCGCCTCGGCCAGATCGAGATCGAGGTGGAGAGCCATCTCCGCCCCCGCGACATCCAGGCGCGGATACGTGCGGGCGCGAGCGCCGAGGAAGTCGCCCAGCTGGCCGGCATCCCGGTGGACCGCGTACGCCGCTTCGAGGGCCCCGTCCTGGCCGAGCGCGCCTTCATGGCCGAGCGGGCCCGCAAGACCCCCGTCCGCCGCCCCGGCGAGAACTCCGGGCCGCCCCTCGGCGAGGCCGTGCAGGAGCGGCTGCTGCTGCGCGGCGCGGAGAAGGACACCGTCCAGTGGGACTCCTGGCGCCGCGACGACGGCACCTGGGAGGTGCTGCTGGTCTACCGGGTCGCGGGCGAACCCCACTCGGCGAGCTGGACGTACGACCCGCCGCGCCGGCTCGTCCAGGCCGTCGACGACGAGGCGCGCGCGCTGATCGGCGAGACCGACGACCTCGCCGCGCCCGAGCCCAGCTTCCCCTTCGTCCCGCGCATCGCGCGCCTGCCGCGCGACCGGCCGCTGGACCGCACCATCGACCGGGAACGCCCGAGCCTGCCCGCGCAGGCGTCCGAACCCGCCGAGGAGAGCACGGGCGAACGGGACTCGCTGACCAGTCTGCTGGAGGCGGTGCCGAGTTTCCGGGGTGACCTGGTCGTCCCCGAACGCCCGTCGGAGTCCACCGAGGAGCCGGAGGACGAAGCCGCGGCGGAGGAACCCCCGGCCCCCGCGGCCTCGGCCGGTTCCGCCTACGCCGACGTGCTCATGCCCCGCTCCGTCGGGAGCCACCGCGACCGTCTCGTCGGCGCCACCGACCGTCAGGCCGAGGCCGACGGCGTCCGCCCGGGGCGCCGGGCCGCGGTGCCCAGCTGGGACGAGATCGTGTTCGGCACGCGCCGGAAGAAGCAGGAGTAGGCGGCAGGAGCGACCGGCCGTACGGCGGTGAGGGCCCGCGCCCGTGGGGCGGCGGGCCCTCTCGCGTCGCCGTCGGCGTCGCCCGGCCGGGCGGCGCTACCGGGGGTCCGGCCCGACGGCGACCGGCCGCTCGGGGTCCGAGGACCACTGCGACCACGACCCGACGTACAGGGCCGCCGGAATGCCCGCCACCGCCAGCGCCAGCACCTCGTGGGCCGCGGAGACGCCCGAGCCGCAGTACACCCCGACCTCGGTGCCCCCGGCCGCGCCCAGCGCCTCGAACCGGGCGCGGAGCTCCTCGGCGGGCAGGAACCGGCCGTCCGCCGCCACGTTCTCGGTCGTCGGCGCGGACACGGCACCGGGAATGTGCCCGCCGATCCGGTCGATCGGCTCCACCTCGCCCCGGTACCGCTCTCCTGCGCGCGCGTCGAACAGCACCCCGGACCGTGCCAGTGCCGCCGCCCCGTCCGCGTCCAGGAGCCCGGCCGTCCCCGCCACCGGCTCGAAGTCCCCCGGCTCCGGAACGGGAGTCTCCGTCGACAGCGGCCCCTCCCAGGCCCGCAGTCCGCCGTCGAGGACCCGCACGTCCGGGTGGCCCGTCCAGCGCAGCAGCCACCAGGCGCGGGCCGCCGCCCAGCCCTGCCCGCCGTCGTACACGACGACCGGCCGGTCCGACGACACGCCCGCCCGGCGCATCGCGGCGCCGAACTCCGCGAGGTCGGGCAGCGGGTGGCGGCCTTCGCGGCCGGGCGGGGCGGCCAGCTCCCGGTCCAGGTCGACGAAGACCGCGCCGGGCAGGTGCCCGGCCGCGTACTCGGCACGGCCGTCGAAGGCCGGTGCACCGGCCGCCTTGGCGGTACTGAGCTGCCAGCGGACGTCCAGGAGGACCGGCGGGTTCCCGCCCGCCAGGTCGCCGGCGAGTTCGGATGCGGAGATGATGGCGTTCATGGCCCCATCCTGACGTACGGGGTGGCCGACGCGCCCCGGCCGGACTACTCTGCCCGCCGGGCGGCACCGGTCACGTCGCGTACGCGATCGGGCACATGCCGTACCGGCGATCGGCACCCGTCGGCCTCCACGCGGAATCGGACAGGACCCGCGCGCCGGGCGCCCTCCGGGCGGGCACACCGTGCGGGGTACGCCCGGGGCGCGCGGCCCCCGCAGCGGTACGGGCATCGGCACGGGGTGCGTCCAGGCGGAAGCGACACGGCCACCGCGAGGGGCCGAGAAGAGAGTGACGATGACCGAGGCACGGGAGCCGGCCGGCCCGAACGACGGGAAGAGCGCCCGGCACGCGCCCGGCACGCCCTGCTGGGTGAGCCTGATGGCACGCGGACCGGCCGCGGCCCAGGAGTTCTACGCGGCGCTGTTCGGCTGGGAGTTCCGGCCGGGCCCCCAGCAGCTCGGCCCGTACGCGCGGGCGCTGCTCGACGGGCGGGAGGTGGCGGGCATCGGCCGACTGCCCCCGGACCGGCAGCTCCCGGTCGCGTGGACGCCCTACCTCGCCTCGGACGACGTGGACCGGACGGCCGAGACGGTACGGCACTGCGGCGGCACGATCGGGGTGGGTCCGCTGGACGCGGCCGAGGCCGGGCGGCTGGCGATCGGCTCCGACCCCTCGGGCGCCGTCTTCGGCGTCTGGCAGGCGGCGGCGCACCTCGGCGCGGCCGTCACGGGGGTGCCCGGGGCGCCCGCCTGGAACGAGCTGGTGACCTTCGAGTCGGCGACCGTCGCCAAGTTCTACGAGTCCGTGTTCGGCTACCGGCAGGAGGCGGTGGTCTCCGCGGACTTCGACTACGTGACCCTGCACGCCGACGGGCGGGCCGTCGCCGGCATCCACGGCGTGGGCGGCGCCCTGCCCCGGGACCGGGGACCGCACTGGGTGACGTACTTCACCGTGGCCGACACCGACGACGCGGTGGACCACGTCCTGCACCTGGGCGGCCAGGTCCTCGTCCCGGCCCGGGACGGCGTCCGTGGCCGTGTCGCGACGGTGGCGGACCCGGAGGGGGCGCAGTTCGCCCTCCTCCAGCGTCCGCGGTGACGCGGGGGCGGCAGGAGCCGCCGACGGAGGCTTCACGCTTCGGGCACCGGAGGATGCCCCCGGGCGGTCGCTACTCCTTCGGGGCCTCCCGCGCGGCGGTGCTCACGGCGATGCCCAGGACGACGAGCGCGATGCCGACGTACAGCTCGTAGCCGTCGATGTACAGGTGCCTCATGAAGCCCATGAGCGGGATCCATGTGCCGAAGACCTCGTGGACGATGCCCTGCAGGCCGCCGACGAGGAGCACGAAGCTGATGAACCCGAGAATGCCCTTCATGCCCTCAACCGTAGAAACCCCAGGTCAGAGCCGTATCGGGCAGAGGTATACGGGGGCGGTGGGCCGGTAGTCCGAAAGTATCGATCCGCGGCACGCGGGAGCCGGGCGGCTGCGCCGCGGGCATAGATTCGGCGGTATGCGCAGCCGCCGCGACCAGGTCGTCGACATCTCCTTCTTCCTCTTCGCCGTGGTCTTCTCCGTGGTCACGGCGGACTCGGTCCACGTGGACGAAGGCATGTCCGGTGGCGAGCGGATCGCCGACCAGGTGGCCGGCGGGCTGGCCTGCGCGTCGGTGTTCCTGCGGCGGCGGTGGCCGGCGCAGCTGGCCGTGGCGCTGATGCCGGCCGGAACGTATTTCCACCATCTGACCGGGGCCACGCTGGTGGCGTTGTTCACGGTCGCGGTGCACCGGAGGCGGCGGACCACCGCCTGGGTGGCGGCGGTCGCGCTGGTGCAGTTCCTCGTGTTCCTGCTCCAGGGGCCGGACACGGAGTCCGAGGCGGCCGGCTCGGCCCTCACCTACTTCGCGCTGGTGGCGGGCGCCATCGGCTGGGGGCTGTACGTCCGCTCCCGGCGGGCGCTGGTCGCGTCCCTGGAGGAACGCGCGGCCCGGGCCGCCGAGGAGGCGCGGCGGCAGGCACGGGAGGAGATGGCCCGGGAGATGCACGACGTCCTCGCCCACCGGCTGTCGCTGCTGAGCGTGCACGCCGGGGCGCTGGAGTTCAACCCGGGCGCCCCCGCGGCGGATGTCCGGCGCGCGGCCGGGGTGATCCGCGACAGCGCGCACCAGGCGCTGCAGGACCTGCGCGAGGTGATCGGCGTCCTGCGGGCGCCGACGGCGGGCCCGGACGGGGCCGAGGGGCGTCCGCAGCCGACGCTGGCGGACGTGGAGCGGCTGGTGGCGGAGTCCCGCGAGGCGGGGGCGGACGTCACCTACCGCCAGGAGACCGAGGACTCCGGGAACGCCGAGGACTCCGGGAACGCCGGGCACACGGGCACGTTGCCCGCTGTCACCGGCCGCACCGCGTACCGCATCGTGCAGGAGGGCCTGACGAACGCCCGCAAGCACGCGCCCGGCACCGAGGTCACGGTCACCGTGTCGGGCCGGCCCGGAGAGGGGCTGACGGTGGTGGTGGCGAACCCGCTCCCGAACGGCCCGGGAACGGCGATCCCCGGAGCCGGGCATGGCCTGATCGGGCTCGGCGAACGCGCCGGGCTGGCCGGCGGTCGGCTGGAACACGGCCCGCGAGGCGGCTCGTTCGTGCTGCGCGCCTGGCTGCCCTGGGGAAACGCCAAGGCCGTGGACGGCTAACGTGCCTGTCATGATCCGAGTACTCCTGGTCGACGACGACCCGCTGGTGCGCTCCGGGCTGCGGCTGATGCTCGGGGGCGCGCCGGACGTGGAGGTGGTCGCCGAAGCCGCGGACGGGTCCGAAGTGGCGGCGCTGGTGGCCGAGCACTCCCCCGACGTCGTGCTCATGGACATCCGGATGCCCGGCATGGACGGCCTCGCCGCCACCGAGGCGTTGCGCGCCCGGCCCCGCCCGGGCTCTCCGGGCGGCCTCGCGCAAGGGACGCCCCGTCCGCCCGAGGTGCTGGTGCTGACCACGTTCAACACCGACGAGCACGTGCTGCGCGCCTTGCGCGCGGGTGCCGCCGGTTTCGTCCTGAAGGACACCCCGCCCCAGGAGATCGTGGCGGCGGTGCGGAAGGTGGCGGCGGGCGAGCCGGTGCTCTCGCCCGCGGTGACGCAGCAGCTGATCGCCCAGGTGGCGGAGAGGACGGGCGGGCGCGAGGCTCGGGCCGAACGGGCGCGGGCGCAACTGGCGCTGCTCGGCGACCGGGAGCGGGAAGTGGCGGTCGCGGTGGGGCGGGGCATGACCAACGCGGAGATCGCGGCGGAGCTCTACATGTCGGTACCGACCGTCAAGACGCACGTCTCGCGCATCCTGGCCAAGCTGGACCTCAACAACCGCGTGCAGATCGCCCTCGTGGTGTACGACGCGGGCGCGGCACGCTGAGCGCGGGCCGGGGCGGCGGCTCGTGCCGCGTCCAAGGGCTCCGGGGCGAAGCGCACCGATCACCGCGCCTGCGCCTCACCGAGCCGCCGGTGCGGTTCGGTGTCCGGGGCGGTCCGTTCGTGGGCGGCCAGGTCGTGGCCGGGCGGGCACAGGGCTCCACGGGAAGCCGGAAGAGCGTACTCCGCCCAGACCGTCTTGCCCGGGCCGTCCGGGCGCGGGTGCCAGCCCCAGCGGGTCGCGAGCCCCGATACGAGGAGCAGTCCGCGGCCGGTCTCCTCGGTGCCGTCGGCGTCCTTGGGGGCGGCGGGGCGGCGGGGGTGGCGTTCGGTGCGGGTGTCGGTGACCTCGACGCGTACGGTGCGGCCGTCGGGGGTGACGTGGAGGTGGAGGCGGAAGTCCCGGCCGGGGACGTGCCCGTGCCGCACGGCGTTCGCGGCGAGCTCGGCGACGATCAGCACGGTCGCGTCGTGCGGGCCGGTCCCGTACGGGATGCCCCACGCGTCCAGGCGGACAGCCGCGAGACGGCGGGCGAGGCGGGCGCCGCGGGGTGTGGAGGTGAAGCGCATCCCGAAGGTGCGGCCTGGTGGCGGGACCGTCTCCAAGGGGTCGCAGGACGTGGGGGGTTGGGTGGTTCCGGTGGGGTTGATGGGCTCCGTCGTCATGGCCCTCACGGTCTCGATGGCCGTCTGGTGTGACCAGGGGTGACGCGGCGACAGGGGGCGGTTGTACGCGTCACGTCCGCGCGAGTACGCGCCGCGCGCCGTTACGGCGTCCCGTGCGGCGGCGTTGAGCGGGGGAGGCGGTGGTGGAGATGGCGGAGCACAGGGGCACGGCGGCCGGGGACGAGGCGGTTCCCGGGGAGCGCGGGAACGACGGCGGAGCGGGAGTGGCGGCGGTGAGTCTCGGGGACGGGTGGGACAACGACGGCGGGGCCGGGCGGCGGCCGGAGGACGAGGACGGACGGAGCGTCGTCGTAGCGTTCGGGCAGACCATGAAGACGCTGCGGCTGCGGGAGGGGCTGGAGCGCGAGGAGTTCGGGAGGCGGCTCGGGTACTCGGCGTCCACGATCGCGTCGTTCGAGCAGGGGCGGAGAATCCCGACGCCCCGGACGATCGAGAGGGCGGACGAGGTACTGGGGGCGGGCGGGCTGCTGTGCCTGTGGAAGGAGCAGGTGGAGCGGGCTCAGTACCCGGTGTTCTTCCAGGGGATGGCGGCCTTGGAGAAGGAAGCCATCGAGCTGGTCTCCTACGACACCCTGGTGGTCAAGGGGCTGCTTCAGACGGAGGAGTACATGAGGGCGCTGCTGGGGATGCGGCGTCCTCCGCTGGACGAGGAGACGATCGAGCAGCGGGTGGCGGCGCGGTTGGCCCGGCAGGGCATCTTCGATCGCCGGCCTGCTCCGTTGTTGAGTTTCGTGCTCGACGAGGCGATCCTGCGGCGCCCTTACGGAGGCAGGGACGTGCTGCGGGGGCAGTTGGAGCATCTGCTGTTGGTCGGGCAGAGGCGCAATGTCGAGATTCAGGTCATGCCGCTCCGCTGCGAGGAAAGCGCCGGCGTGGACGGGCCGTTCACGGTCGTCACACAGCGGGGCGGCAAGAAGTTCCTGTACACCGAGGCCCAGGGGACCAGCTCCCTGCAGACCGACCCGGATCAAGCGGCCCTCGCCGCCGCCCGCTATGGGATTATCCGATCGCAGGCTCTCACCCCACGAGAGTCATCGGCGTTCATCGAAGGGTTGCTGGGAGAGCTATGAACAATGCTGAGTCCTCGACCGTCGCCTCTGGCCTCGCCTGGTTCAAGAGCAGCTACAGCGGGGCCGAGGGCGGCGACTGCGTGGAGGTCGCGGACGGTACGGCAGCCGTGCACGTCCGGGACTCGAAAGTCGCCGCCGGACCCATACTCACCGTCTCGCGTGAGGCGTGGGCGGGGTTCGTCGGGCTGGTCTCGCCGGAGCGGCGCGTCTGACCCTCGTACGGCCGTGAGAGCCCTGCCGGTCTCGTGCCGATCGGCAGGGCTCTCACTTCACCCAGCGTCTGGTACAGCGGTCCTTCATGGCACAGGCGGTCAAAGCCAAGCCGTTGCGTGACGCCGCACTGGCGGCCGACGGGGGCGACGACCCGCAGACCGACGCCACATGAGAGCGCGTGAGTGACGGCCGTCCAGGGCCACAGTGCAGCCCCTGCGGGTCCCCCGCTCACGGGCGGGCACCCGCGTCCCGTCAAGGGGTGCGCACCGGCCTCCCGGTTGCTCCCCGAGGCCGGAATAGCCCTGCCCCACCCCGTGTTGCCGCGGGCATGACGACGAACGCGCCGCGGCCCGAAGTACTGCGCTACACCGCCTTCTCCAGCACCCCCGACGGCGGAAACCCCGCCGGTGTCGTGCTGGACGCCACCGGCCTGGACGACGGCGACATGCTGGCCGTCGCCGCCGGTCTCGGGTACTCGGAGTCCGCGTTCCTGACCGCGCCCCCGGAGAGCCTGGGCGGCCGGGAGGGGCGGGCGTACAGCATCCGTTACTTCAGTCCCAAGGCCGAGGTGCCGTTCTGCGGGCACGCCACCGTCGCGGCCGCCGTCGCGCTCGCCGAGCGGATCGGCCCCGGGGAGCTGGTGTTCGCGACGCGCGCCGGTACCGTGCCGGTGGAGGTGGCCGAGGAGGGCGGGACGGTCAGGGCCACGCTCACCAGCGTCGAGCCGCACGTCGAGGAGATCGACGGCGCGGGCCTCGCGGAGGCGCTCGCCGCGCTCGGCTGGCCGGCCGCCGACCTCGACCCGGCCTTCCCGCCCCGGATCGCGTTCGCCGGTGCCCACCATCTCGTTCTCGCGGCGGCGACACGCGCCCGCCTCGCGGATCTCGCGTACGACTTCGCGCGCCTCGAAGCGCTGATGCACCGCCTGGACCTGACCACGGTCCAGTTGGTGTGGCGGGAGTCGGCCACCGTCTTCCACGTCCGTGACCCGTTCCCCGTCGGCGGCGTCGTCGAGGACCCGGCGACCGGCGCCGCGGCCGCCGCGTTCGGCGCGTACGCCCGTGAGCTCGGCCTGGTCCCCGAGGATGCCGTCCTCACCCTGCACCAGGGCGAGGACCTGGGCCGCCCCGGCGAGCTCACGGTGACGCTGCGCGCGGGTGACCCGCGCGTCCGGGTCGGCGGCGCGGGGGCCCGGATCGGCTGACCCGGCCGGGCGGGGCCGGCCGTCCCCGCCCGTGCGGGCCGTGGCTGTCGACGAGTGCTCTGCCGCTCCGGTGCCCCGGCTCCCGTTCCGCCCGGACGGCGCCGGGCCGGAGGAGCAAGCGGGTCGACGGGCCGCGTCAGGACACCGGTCAGACGGAGATCGGTCGGCGGTCAGCCGGAGGTCACCGGCAGGACGTCCGGTGACAGCGCCGCCGCGCGGGCCGTGGCGGCCGTCATGCGGCGGCGGTGGTGGCGGCGGCACAGCACCTCGTAGCCGACCTCGTCGGCGGACTGGTTGACGTCGCCGACGACCACCTGGGCGCCCTCGACGACCATGACGCCCCCGATGGTCCGGGCGTTGTGCGTGGCACGCGCTCCGCACCAGCACAGGGCCTCGACCTGGAGCACCTCGATCCGGTCGGCCAGTTCCACCAGGCGCTGGGAGCCGGGGAACAGCTTGGAGCGGAAGTCGGTGGTGATGCCGAAGGCGTAGACGTCGATCTCCAGGTCGTCGACCACGCGAGCGAGCTGGTCGATCTGCTCCGGAGCCAGGAACTGCGCCTCGTCGGCGATCACGTAGTCCACGCGGCCGCCGTGCGAGAGGTGGTCGACGAGATGGGCGTACAGGTCCATCCCGTCCGTCGCCTCGACCGCGTCCGTGACCAGGCCGAGGCGGGAGGACAGCTTGCCCTCGCCGGCCCGGTCGTTGCGCGTGAAGATCATGCCCACGAGGCCGCGCGCCGAGCGGTTGTGCTCGATCTGGAGAGCCAGCGTCGACTTCCCGCAGTCCATCGTTCCGGAGAAGAACACCAGCTCGGGCATGGGGGGACGAGCACCTTTCGGAGGGGAGGGCGTGCGGGACGTCGGGTACGTCCACGCGTGGGGGGGGAGGGGTCGTACGGGGCGTACGCGGTTCCGGGGTTCTCAGGTACGTACTTCGAGCAGGGGGACCAGTTGCTCGGCGGGGGTCATCGAGCCGTGGTTGCCGGTCATCGTCGACTCGTTCGGCTCCCGCTCGGAGGCGATGAGCAGGACGTCGTCGCGGGCGGCGGCGATCACGTCGCCGATGCGGTCGTACACGCGGTCCTCGACGTGCGGGCCGAACCAGCCGGCCGCGATCGCCTCGTCCCGCGAGGCCACCCAGAACTGCTCGCCGAGGACCTCGCGCCAGCAGGTCAGGACGTCGTTCTGGGCGCCGGGGAGGGCGTAGACGTGGCGGGCGCGGCCCTCGCCGCCGAGCAGGGCGACGCCGGCGCGCAGCTCCCAGTCCTCGTCGAAGTCGATCCGGTGCTCCTCGTCGAACGGCACGTCGATCATGCCGTGGTCGGCGGTGACGTAGAGCGCGGTGCGCGGCGGCAGCTGCTCGGCCAGGCGCTGGACGAGCCGGTCGGCGTGGGCGAGCTGGCCGCGCCAGGTGTCGGAGTCGACGCCGAAGCGGTGGCCGGCGCCGTCCACCTCGGCATAGTACGTGTAGACCAGGGAGCGGTCGCCGGCGGCGAGCTGCTCGGCCGCCAGGTCCATGCGCTCCTCGCCGGTCAGCCGTCCGTGGAAGGTGCCGCCGCTGAGCGCGACCTTGGTCAGCGGGGTGTCGGCGAAGGTGGGCGAGGACACCTGGGCGGTGCGCACGCCCGCCTCGTGGGCGAGCCGGAAGACCGTGGGCCGGGGCTGCCACGCGTGCGGGTCCGTCCACGGTTTCCAGCGC
The DNA here is from genome assembly GCF_040628835.1 of Streptomyces sp. NPDC006134. Classification (NCBI taxonomy): domain Bacteria; kingdom Bacillati; phylum Actinomycetota; class Actinomycetes; order Kitasatosporales; family Streptomycetaceae; genus Streptomyces; species Streptomyces sp. NPDC006134. The sequence goes on from NZ_JBEXTV010000050.1 coordinate 28,917, forward strand.
AGCTGGTTCATCAGCTCGCCGGTCGCGGGGTTGCGCACGGTGTAGCCGGGCATGCCGTGGGCGCCGGGCGGCAGGCCGGTGCCGACGGAGGCGAGGGAGGTCGCGGTGGTCGCCGGGTAGCCGGCGGTGAGGGGGCGTCCCGTGCCGCCGCGCGAGGTGCGCAGCAGCGAGGTCATGAAGGGGGCGTCCTGCGGGTGCGCCTTCAGCTGCTCCCAGCCGAGGCCGTCGATCAGGAACACGCAGGCGCGGTCGGCGGGGGCCAGCTCCGGGATCGCGGCGGTCAGGCCGGGCACGCCCATGCCCGCGGCGAGCGTGGGCAGCAGGTCGGCGAGGGAGCCGGTGCCGTACTCGGGCACGGGCGCCGAGGCCACGGGGAGCGGCTCCGGTTCGGTGTCCCAGGCGGCGGGGCCGGCGGGGGCGGGGACGGAGCGCCCTCGGTCGTGGGCGGCGGAGGGAGACGGGTGCGACATCAGCGGCCGGTGTCCGCGGTCGCCTCGGAGAGGGCCTGGGCGAAGGCCAGTGCCTGGCGCACCGTCTCGGGGCCGTCGCCGGCCTCGCTGACGCGCAGGCTGAGGTCGTCGGCGGTCGAGCTGCCCGTGTAGCCGTGGTCGGCCTCGCAGTTGGGGTCGCCGCAGGCGGCCGGCTCCAGGTCGATGCGGGAGACGGCGCCCCAGCCGATGGTCAGCACGATCTCGCGGGGCAGCTGGCCCGGCTTGTACTGCTCGGGGTTGGCGACCACGCGGCTGACCACGATCGACGAGATCCGGCCGAGCTTGACGGACTCCGTGGACGTGGTGGCGTACGGCGTCGGGGAGGTGTCGTCGGCGGCCTGCTCGTCGGTGTGGCTGACGATGAAGCGGTTGTCGGTGAGGACCAGCACGGTCACGTGCCGGCGCACCTCGTTCTGGTCGAAGGTGGTCTCCTGATGGACCAGGTACGACCGGATGGGCTCGCCGCCCACGGCGGCCTCCACCGCCTCGGCCACGAGGGCCGGGTAGTAGCCGCTGCGCTCGATCGCCGCACGCAGCCCCTGGGTCGTCGTACTGGTCTTGGCCATGCCGTCCATCCTACGGGGGCGCACCGACTGCGAGGCACCGCTCGGCGCCGTCCGGCCGCCCGGGGACGGGCGGCGGGGGTCAGCGCGGGGCAGCGTGGGGGGTCAGCGCCTGGGTCAGTACGACGGCAGCGTCCGGGGGCCGAGGTCGTCCCGGGCGGGCGGAGGCGCCAGGCGGACGGAGGCGCCGAGCACGCTCAGGCCGCGCGGGGCGACGACGACGGGCTCCAGGGTGACCGCGACGACCTCCGGGTGGTCGTCGACGAGACGGGAGACGCGCAGCAGCAGCTCCTCCAGGGCCGGGGTGTCGGCCGGGGCCGAGCCGCGCCAGCCGAACAGCAGGGGCGCGGTGCGGACCGACCGCACCAGGGAGGCCGCCTCCCGGTCGGTGACCGGGATCAGCCGGTGCGCGGTGTCGCCGAGCAGCTGGGTGGCGGCCCCGGCGAGCCCGAAGGAGAGCACCGCTCCGGCCGCCGGGTCGATGACGGCCCGCACGACGGTGTCGACGCCGCGCGGGGCCATGCCCTGGACCACCGGCCGCAGCTCCTGGGGGGTGCCGAACAGTCCGGTCAACTCGTCGTAGGCCCGCCGCAGTTGTTCCTCGTCCGCGAGGTCGAGGCGGACGCCGCCCAGGTCGGCGCGGTGCCGCAGGTGCGGGGCGGTGGCCTTGAGGGCCACGGGGTAGCCGATGCCGCGGGCGGCGGCGACGGCGGCGTCGGAGGTGGGCGCGGGCAGGGCGCGGCGGACGTGGATGCCGTACCGGCCGAGGAGGTCGCAGGTCTCCTCCGTGCCGAGGGTGAGGCCCTGGCCCCGGGAGAGCAGCCGGTCGATCAGCCCGGCGGCGCCCTTCTCGTCGATGTCCTCGTACTCCGGCACCTTGCCCGGGTCGGCGGCGTCCCGGCGCCACTGGGCGTACCGGACGGCTTCGGCGAGGGCGCGGACGGCGCGTTCGGCGGCGGGGTAGGCGGGGATCGGACGGGTTCCCTCGGGGGCCTCGTCGACGGGGGGTCCTTCACCGGAGGGACGCTCGGCAGGGGGTTGTCCGGCAGAGGACTGTCCGGCAGGGCGCTGCCCGGCAGGAGGGGCCGGGGCGGTGGTGCCGGGCGGTGTCGCGGGGGTGGGAGGGGTGGCGGGGACAGAGGGGGTGGCGGGGGCGGGTGGTGCGCTGGGGGCGGAAGACGCGGTGGGGACGGTCGGCGTGGCAGGGACGGTCGGCTCGCCGGGGACGGAAGACGCGGCAGGGGCAGGCGGCGCGCCGAGGACGGGCGGTGCTCCGGGGGCGGTCTGCGGGGCCGTGCTCGCCGCCGCCGACAGGGCCTCCGCCAGTCCGCCGAGCTCCACGTGCACGACGAGGACCGGCTTGGCGGGGGCCTGGGCCGCGGCGGACCGCAGGGCCTCGGCGAGTGCCGCGTCGCCGGCCGGTCCCTCCCCCACCGCCGGTATCGCCGTCACGACGACGGCGTCGCAGGTGTCGTCCGCCAGCGCGCGGGAGAGCGCCGCGTGGAAGTCCCGCGCCGAGGCGGCCGTCGTCAGGTCCAGCGGCGGGTGCGGCCGCAGCCCCTCGGCGAGGCACGCGTCGTAGGTCAGCAGGCCCAGGGACTCGGAGTTGCCGAGGATCGCCACGCGGGGCCCGGCCGGGAGCGGCTGCCGGGCGAGCAGCAGCCCGGCGTCGACCAGCTCGGTGATGGTGTCCACGCGGACCACCCCGGCCTGCCGCAGCAGCGCGGACACCGTCGCGTGGGGCAGCCGGGTGGCCCGTACGGCGTGTCCCTGGGGCGCCGCGGCCCGGTGGCGCGCGCCCTGGACGACGACCACCGGCTTGACCGCGGCCGTGCGCCGGGCCAGGCGCGTGAACTTGCGCGGATTGCCGATGGACTCCAGGTACATCAGGACCACGTCGGTGTCCGGGTCGTCGTACCAGTACTGGAGCAGGTCGTTGCCGGAGACGTCGGCCCGGTTGCCGGACGAGACGAAGGTCGAGACACCGGTGACGCCGGTGACTCCGCCGCCGCGCCGGTGCAGCCGGGACAGCAGGGCGATGCCGATGGCGCCGGACTGCGCGAACAGCCCGATGCGGCCGGGGCGGGGCAGCTCGGGCGCGAGGGAGGCGTTGAGCCGCACCCCGGCGGAGGTGTTGACGACCCCGAAGGCGTTGGGCCCGATGACGCGCATGCCGTACGCGCGCGCGTGCCGTACGAGGGCGCGCTGGCGCTCGCGTCCCTCGGGGCCGCTCTCGGCGTATCCGGCGGAGACCACGACCAGGCCCTGCACGCCGTGCTCTCCGCACTCGGTGACGGCCTCGGGGACCTGCTCGGCGGGCACGGCGACCACCGCGAGGTCGACGGGCCCGTCGATGTCCCGCACCGAGCGGTGGGCGGGCACCCCGTCGAGTTCCTTCCACCCCTCGGGGAGGGCCTTGTTCACGGCGTACAGGCGGCCGGTGAAGCCGGCGTCGCGGATGTTGCCGAGGATGCTGCGGCCGACGCCGCCGGGGGCGCGGCCGACGCCGACGACGGCGACGGAGCCGGGCACGAGCAGCCGCCGCACCGAGCGGGCCTCGGCGCGCTGTTCGCGCGCGTACTGCACGGCGAGCGAGCGGTCGGTGGGTTCGAGGTCGAGCTCCAGGCGGACGACGCCGTCCTCGAAGCTGCGCTTCTGGGTGTATCCGGCGTCCGTGAACACCTTGATCATCTTGGTGTTGGCGGGCAGCACCTCGGCGGCAAAACGGCGGATGCCGCGTTCGCGGGCGACGGCGGCGATGTGCTCCAGCAGCGCGGAGGCGACGCCGCGGCCCTGGTGGGCGTCCTGCACGAGGAAGGCGACCTCGGCCTCGTCGGCCGGCGCGGAGGCGGGCGCTCCGTCGGCGCCGATCCGGTCGTAGCGCACGGTGGCGATGAACTCGCCGCCGACCGTGGCCGCGAGTCCCACCCGGTCCACGAAGTCGTGGTGCGTGAAACGGTGGACGTCCTTGGCGGACAGGCGGGGGTAGGGCGCGAAGAAGCGGTAGTACTTCGACTCGTCCGAGACCTGCTCGTAGAAGCTGACCAGGCGCTCGGCGTCGTCGGCGGTGATGGGCCGCACGCGCGCGGTGCCGCCGTCGCGCAGCACCACGTCGGCCTCCCAGTGGGCGGGATACTCGTGCCGGTCCGACGAGGTCTGCATGGGCCCCAGAGTACGGCTCGCGTACGACAACGGCGCGGGGCAGGCTGTGGGAGGAGGGAGGCCGGGCCGGGGCCGCGGCACGGCGCCCGCCGGGGGGCGGCCGGGCGGCCGCTCCGGGCATGCTCCACGATATGGGAAACTGGTCTAGACAACCCTGAACACCTGAAGGGCAGCATCACATGGCTGAGCGCCGCGTCAACGTCGGCTGGGCCGAGGGTCTCCACGCCCGCCCCGCCTCCATCTTCGTCCGAGCCGCCACGGCCACAGGCGTCCCGGTGACGATCGCCAAGGCCGACGGCGACCCCGTCAACGCGGCCTCCATGCTGGCCGTCCTCGGCCTGGGCGCGCAGGGCGGCGAGGAGATCGTCCTCGCCTCCGACGCCGAGGGCGCGGATGCCGCCCTGGACCGCCTGGCGAAGCTGGTCGCGGAGGGGCTGGAGGAGCTTCCCGAGACCGTCTGAGCCGTCCCCGGCCGCTTGTGCACCTGACGGCGGAGCCGCGTCACCCTTTCCGGGGGCGCGGCTCTTTCGTTTCCCGCGCGTCCGCCCGCATTCCCGCCGTGAACGTCCGCGTCCCCGCCGTGAACGCCCGCGTCCCCGCCGTGAACGCCCGCATTCCCGCCGTGAACGTCCGCGTCCCCGCCGTGAACGCCCGCATTCCCGCCGTGAACGTCCGCGTTCCCGCCGCGAACGTCCGCGTTCCCGCCGCGAGCATTCACATCCCCGGCGCGAGCATTCGTACTCACGTCGCGAGCATTCGTACTCACGTCGCGAGCATCCCTATTCACGTCGCGAGCATTCGCATCCCCGGCACGACCGTCCGCTTTCTCGCCACAGGCGTTCGTGTTTCTCTCCGCGGCCGTCCGCTTTTTCGTCGCAGGCGCATACGAAGGGGCGCCCACGCGAAAAGAGCAGTGGGAAAGAAGGCCGCATCCGAATACCCCTTCTTTGTATACGGCCCCCGTGTTAATTCGGCAGGCTCGGTGTGTTGACGCGGTGTTGCGAGATCCTCACGGGGTCCGTCCGCTCGCCCGCGGCGGGCGGGCGCAGCCGGTGCGCGGCCGTCGAGCGCTCGGTGTGCGCCGCCATGAGGGCCCGTGCCCGCTCGCTGTCGCCGCGCGCCACCGCGTCGACGATCGCGCCGTGCCCGGCCCACAGCTCCACCGCGCCGGCCGGCGCCTCCACGGCGTAGAGCCAGGCGATCTTGTGGCGCAGCTGGGTCAGCATCGCGATCAGCGCGGGGCTGCCGGACGCCTGGACGAGCGTCTCGTGGAACCACCCGTCCAGGGAGCGCAGATCCTCGCCGGTGCCCCGCCTGGCACGCGCCTGACCCAGTCTGACCAGGCCGCGCAGCACCTTCAGGTGCGCCTCGGTGCGGCGCTGGGCGGCCCGGGCGGCGCCGAGCGGCTCCAGCAGCAGGCGGATCTCCAGCAGGTCGGCGGCCTCCCGCTCGGTGGGTTCCGCGACGCACGCGCCCGCGTGCCGCCGGGTCACCACGAATCCCTCGGCCTCCAGGGTGCGCAGGGCCTCGCGGACGGGGACGCGGGAGACTCCGTAGCGGCGGGCGAGGAGTTCCTCGGTGAGCCGGCTGCCGCGCTGGTGGACACCGGCGACGATGTCGTCCCGGATCGCCGTGCACACCGAATGCGCCGGAATGCGCATGACCGACCTCCGCCTTGATCACCGTGAAACGCCGACGATGGACGCATGGCGATCGACTCTATGGCAGCGGGCCGGAAATTCCGACGGCGCTCCGTAATCCATGGGTATTTTTTGGTCAACGGGGATTTGGCCGGCGGGTGGGCGGTGAGACCTTGGAACAATGTGCGGTGAGGTATCGAAACGCCGGTCGGCGAGGCCTCGAACGCCGAAAAGCCCCGGCCGGGAAGCGGCCGGGGCGTACGGACGCGCGGGGCGTCCGGGGCGTCAGAGGGACACGCCGTGCGCGCGGAGGTAGGCGACGGGGTCGATGTCGGAGCCGTACTCGGGCGTCGTGCGCGCCTCGAAGTGCAGGTGCGGTCCGGTGACGTTGCCGGTGGCGCCGGACAGGCCGATCTGCTGGCCCGCCGTGACGGTCTGGCCGACGACGACACCGATGGAGGACAGGTGGCCGTACTGGGTGTAGGTGCCGTCGTGCATCTTCAGGACGACCTGGTTGCCGTACGCGCCGCCCCAGCCCGCCGCGACGACCGTGCCGGCGCCCACGGCGTGGACGGAGGTGCCGCTCGCGGCGTGGAAGTCGACGCCGGTGTGGCTGCCGGAGGACCACAGGGAGCTGCCGGCCTGGTAACCGGTGGAGACGTAGGACCCGGCGATCGGCATCACGAAGGTGTTCAGGCGCTTGCGCTCGGCCTCGCGGGCGGCGCGGTCCTTGGCCTCGCGGGCCTTCTCGGCGGCCGCCTGCGCCTCCTTGGCGGCCTCGGCGGCCCGCTCGCGCGCGGCCTCCTCGGCCATCTTGCGCAGGGCGGCTTCCTCGGCCGCCTGCTCCTGCGCGGCGGCCTGGGCGTCTATCTCGTCGGCTATGGAGTCGCCGATCGTGACGACCGGGGTGAGGCCGGTCTGCTCGGGAGCCGGCTCGGCGGCGAACGCCGGAGCCGCGACGGTGCCGACGACACCGGTGGTGGTGAGCGCCGCGACACCCGCCGCGCGGGCGGTGGTGCGCTGCATCCGGCTGGGACGACGGTGCTTCCCGGTGGCGCGCGTGAACGCCATGGACAGACTGGTCCTTTCCTTCCCTCTCGCCTACCGGGTTAGCTGACGGGTTCGGAGCAGGAAGGTCTCCTACGGACCCCCTCGCTGCACGCGCGGGCGTCCGATTCACCCCAGGGACTGCGGTTGGGTCCCCGGCTCCCCTGGCTCGCGCCGTACGGGGACTCGGCGATGACTGTCCGGTGCCGCGGGTGCGGCGCACTGCCTGACGAACAGCCTGGACGACGCTAAGGGGGGCGGCTTTCAATCCCCAAACGGAAGACGGATTTTGTTGCGCATCCCACAGGCCAGACAGGCAACCTCCGCCCCAATTCGGGCATAAGGGGGCCCTGGTGACGTACGTGTCACCAGGGCCCCCACGCGCGCGTGGTGCCGCCGGTTCGCCCGACGGGCGGTCTACTCGGCCGCGACGACGGTGACTTCGCCGATGCCGAGGGCCTCGACGGGCGCCTTGATCTGCGCGGCGTCACCGACGAGGACGGTCACCAGGCGGTCCACCGGGAAGGCGTTCACGACCGCCGCGGTGGCCTCCACGGTGCCGGTCGCGGCGAGCTGCCGGTACAGCTCGGCCTGGTAGTCGTCGGGGAGGTGCTGTTCGACCTGGTCGGCCAGCGTGCTCGCCACGGCCGCCGCGGTCTCGTACTTCAGCGGCGCCACGCCGACCAGGTTCTGCACGGCGACGTCGCGCTCGGCGTCGGTCAGCCCCTCGGCGGCGAGGGTGCGCAGCACCGTCCACAGGTCCTGCAGGGCGGGGCCGGTGTTCGGGGTGTCGACGGAGCCGCTGATGGCGAGCATCGCGGCGCCCGTGCCGTCCGGCGCGGACCTGAGGACCTGGCCGAACGCCCGCACGCCGTAGGTGTAGCCCTTCTCCTCGCGCAGGACGCGGTCCAGACGGGAGGTGAGGGTGCCGCCGAGGCAGTACGTGCCGAGCACCTGCGCGGGCCACACGCGGTCGTGCCGGTCCGGCCCGGTGCGGCCGATCAGCAGCTGCGTCTGCACGGCGCCCGGCCGGTCCACGATGACGACCCGGCCGGTGTCGTCGGCGACCACCGGGGGCACGGGCCGCGGCTCGGCCGGGGAGCCGGTCCACGCGCCGAGCGTGTCGCCGAGCAGCGCGTCGAGGTCGATGCCGGTGAGGTCGCCGACGACCACGGCGGTGGCCGTGGCCGGGCGGACGTGGCGCTCGTAGAAGGCGCGTACGGCGGCGGAGTCGATGTCCGCGACCGTCTCCTCCGTGCCCTGGCGGGGACGCGACATGCGCGAGTCGGCCGGGAACAGCTCCTTGGAGAGCTCCTTGGCGGCCCGGCGGGAGGGGTTGGCCAGCTCGTGCGGGATCTCGTCGAGGCGGTTGCGGACGAGCCGCTCGACCTCGCTGTCGGCGAAGGCGGGCGCCCTGAGGGCGTCGGCGACCAGGCCGAGCGCCTTGGCCAGGCGGGAGGCCGGCACCTCCAGGCTCAGGCGGACGCCGGGGTGGTCGGCGTGCGCGTCGAGGGTGGCGCCGCAGCGCTCCAGCTCGGCGGCGAACTCCTCGGCGGAGTGCTTGTCGGTGCCCTCGGAGAAGGCCCGCGCCATGATCGTGGCGACGCCGTCGAGACCGGCCGGCTCGGCGTCCAGGGGTGCGTTCAGCGACACCTCCACGGCGACGACCTGCTGGCCGGGGCGGTGGCAGCGCAGGACCGTCAGGCCGTTGTCCAGCGTCCCGCGCTCCGGGGCGGGGAACGCCCACGGCTTGGGCTCGCCGGCCTGCGGCTGCGGGTGGAAGTCCATCGTGGCGAGCTCGGTCACTTGGCCGCCTCCTCGTTCTCGTCGGTGGCGTCGGAGCCGGTGTCGGCGGGGGCGGTGGGCTCGTACACGAGCACCGCGCGGTTGTCGGGGCGCAGGCGGTCCTCGGCGACCTGCCGGACCTCTTCGGCGGTCACCTCCAGCACCCGCTGCACGGCGGTCAGGGCGAGCTGGGGATCGCCGAACAGGACGGCGTACCGGCACAGTTCGTCGGCACGGCCCGCGACCGTGCCGAGCCGGTCCAGCCACTCGCGCTCCAGCTGGGCCTGGGCGCGCTCCATCTCCTCGGCCGTCGGGCCCTCCTCGGCGAACCGGGCGAGCTCCTCGTCGATGGCGGCCTCGATGACCGGCACCTCGACGTCGCCGGAGGTCTTCACGTCCAGCCAGCCCATCGAGGGCGCCCCGGCGAGCCGCAGCAGGCCGAAGCCGGCCGCGACGGCCGTGCGGTCCCGGCGGACGAGCCGGTTGTACAGGCGGGAGGACTCGCCGCCGCCCAGGACGGTGAGGGCCAGGTCGGCGGCGTCGCACGCGCGCGTGCCGTCCTGCGGGAGGCGGTAGGCGGCCATCAGCGCGCGGGCCGGGACCTCCTCCTCGACGACCTCGCGCAGCTGCTCGCCGATGATGTCGGGCAGCGAGCCGTCGCGGGGGGCGGGCTTGCCGTCGTGGGACGGGATGGAGCCGAAGTACTTCTCGATCCAGGCGAGCGTCTGCTCGGGGTCGATGTCGCCGACGACCGACAGCACCGCGTTGTTGGGCGCGTAGTAGGTGCGGAAGAACTCCCGCGCGTCCTCCAGGGTCGCCGCGTCCAGGTCGGCCATCGAGCCGATCGGCGTGTGGTGGTAGGGGTGGCCCTCCGGGTAGGCGAGGGCGGTCAGCTTCTCGAAGGCGGTGCCGTAGGGCACGTTGTCGTAGCGCTGGCGGCGCTCGTTCTTGACGACGTCCCGCTGGTTCTCCATCGACTCGTCGTCGAGGGCGGTCAGCAGGGAGCCCATGCGGTCGGCCTCCAGCCAGAGGGCGAGCTCCAGCTGGTGGGCGGGCATGGTCTCGAAGTAGTTGGTCCGCTCGAAGCTGGTGGTGCCGTTGAGCGAACCGCCGGCGCCCTGCACCAGCTCGAAGTGACCGTTGCCCTTGACCTGGGCCGAGCCCTGGAACATGAGGTGCTCGAAAAGGTGAGCCAGGCCGGTGCGCCCCTTGACTTCGTGGCGCGAGCCGACGTCGTACCAGAGGCACACCGCGGCGACCGGGGTCAGGTGGTCCTCGGAGAGCACCACGCGCAGGCCGTTGGCCAGGCGGTGCTCGGTCGCTGTCAGGCCGCCGGAGCCTGCCTGGGCTGTGGCCGTGTGACCCATGGGCATGTACGTCCCTTCGATCGCGGAATCATCGGGTGAACCGCAGTCTTTCTGCCGGTCCTGCCACTGTATGCAAGCGTGCGGACCGGCGGTGGAGTTCCCGGGCGCCGTACGCCGAGAGCGAGCACGGGGTCGCGGGGCCGCCGGGGGCGAGGGCATACGCCGGGACCCGCCGCCCCGGCATGAAGGTGATCGTGTTGCGAGGCCGCCGGGGGCGAGGGCGTACCCTGCGGGCAGCACCGGGCCGGGCAGCCCATGACGGGTCCTCGTCGGCCCTTGTCAGTGCCTCGGTCCACAATGGTCCGCGTCAGATCCCCGTCCACGCTTCAGCAAGGAGCCGGCAGCGATGGCCCGCCGCAGTACGAAGACCCCGCCGCCCGACGACTCGTACGAGGAGAAGATCCTCGACATCGACGTCGTCGACGAGATGCAGGGCTCCTTCCTCGAGTACGCGTACTCGGTGATCTACTCCCGTGCCCTGCCGGACGCGCGCGACGGCCTGAAGCCGGTGCACCGCCGCATCGTCTACCAGATGAACGAGATGGGGCTGCGCCCCGACCGCGGCTACGTGAAGTGCGCCCGCGTCGTCGGCGAGGTCATGGGCAAGCTGCACCCGCACGGCGACGCGTCGATCTACGACGCCCTGGTGCGCATGGCCCAGCCCTTCTCCATGCGCGTGCCGCTCGTCGACGGCCACGGCAACTTCGGCTCGCTGGGCAACGACGACCCGCCGGCCGCCATGCGGTACACCGAGTGCCGGATGGCCGAGGCGACGAGCCTGATGACGGAGTCCATCGACGAGGACACCGTCGACTTCGCCCCCAACTACGACGGCCAGGAGCAGGAGCCGGTGGCCCTGCCCGCCGCCTTCCCGAACCTGCTGGTCAACGGCGCCTCGGGCATCGCCGTCGGCATGGCCACCAACATGCCGCCGCACAACCTGCGCGAGGTGATCGCCGCCGCCCGGCACCTGATCCGGCACCCGAACGCCGATCTCGACGCGCTGATGAAGCACGTCCCGGGCCCCGACCTGCCCACCGGCGGCCGGATCGTCGGCCTGTCCGGCATCCGGGACGCCTACGAGTCGGGCCGCGGCACCTTCAAGATCCGCGCGACGGTCTCCGTGGAGAACGTGACAGCGCGCCGCAAGGGCCTGGTCGTCACCGAGCTGCCGTTCATGGTCGGCCCGGAGAAGGTCATCGCCAAGATCAAGGATCTGGTCGGCTCGAAGAAGCTCCAGGGCATCGCCGACGTCAAGGACCTCACCGACCGCGAGCACGGCCTGCGCCTGGTCATCGAGATCAAGAACGGTTTCGTGCCGGAGGCGGTCCTGGAGCAGCTCTACAAGCTGACGCCGATGGAGGAGTCCTTCGGCATCAACAACGTCGCCCTGGTCGACGGCCAGCCGCTCACGCTGGGCCTGAAGGAGCTGCTGGAGGTCTACCTCGACCACCGCTTCGACGTCGTGCGGCGCCGCAGCGAGTTCCGCCGCGGCAAGCGGCGCGACCGCCTCCACCTGGTCGAGGGCCTGCTCACCGCGCTGGTCGACATCGACGAGGTCATCCGCCTCATCCGCTCCAGCGAGAACTCCGCGCAGGCCAAGCAGCGCCTGATCGAGCGCTTCGCGCTGAGCGAGATCCAGACCCAGTACATCCTCGACACGCCGCTGCGCCGGCTGACCAAGTACGACCGCATCGAGCTGGAGGCCGAGCAGGACCGGCTCAACGCCGAGATCGAGGAGCTGACCCGGATCCTGGAGTCGGACGCGGAGCTGCGCAAGCTGGTCTCCTCCGAACTGGCCGCGGTCGCCAAGAAGTTCGGCACCGACCGCCGTACGGTGCTGCTGGAGTCGGCGGGCGCCCCGGCCGCCGTGCCGCTCCAGGTGGCGGACGACCCGTGCCGGGTGCTGCTGTCCTCGACGGGGCTGCTGGCCCGCACGGTGAACGCCGAGCCGTTCCCCGCGGACGCCGGCGGCAGGCGCGTCAAGCACGACGTGATCGTCTCGGCGGTGCCGGCCACGGCGCGCGGCGAGGTCGGCGTGGTCACGTCGGCGGGCCGCCTGCTGCGCCTGAACGTCGTCGACCTCCCCCAGCTCCCGGAGACGGCGGCGGCGCCGAACCTGTCGGGCGGTGCGCCGCTCGCGGAGTTCGTCTCCCTGGAGGACGACGAGACGGTGGTCTGCCTCACCACGCTCGACGAGTCCTCCCCCGGCCTGGCGCTCGGCACGGAGCAGGGCGTCGTCAAGCGGGTGGTGCCCGACTACCCGGCCAACAAGGAGGAGCTGGAGGTCATCACCCTCAAGGAGGGCGATCGGATCGTCGGCGCGGCCGAGCTGCGCACCGGCGAGGAGGACCTGGTCTTCATCACCGACGACGCCCAGCTGCTGCGCTTCCAGGCCGCCCAGGTGCGTCCGCAGGGCCGGCCGGCGGGTGGTGTGGCGGGCATCAAGCTCGCCGAGGGCGCGAAGGTCATCTCGTTCACGGTGATCGACCCGGCGGCGGACGCGGTCGTCTTCACGGCCGCGGGCTCGCGCGGCACGCTGGACGACTCCGTGCAGACCACGGCCAAGCTGACCCCGTTCGACCAGTTCCCGCGCAAGGGCCGCGCCACCGGTGGTGTGCGCTGCCAGCGGTTCCTGAAGGGTGAGGACTGCCTGTCCCTGGCCTGGGCGGGCACCGCCCCGGCCCGCGCCGCCCAGAAGAACGGCTCGCCCGCCGAACTCCCGGAGATCGACCCGCGCCGCGACGGGTCCGGCGTGTCCCTGCCGAAGACGGTCGCGGTGGTGGCGGGGCCGGTCGTCTAGAGCGCCGGCGCCCGGGGCGTCTGCGCCGGAGCCCGGGGCCGTCTAGAGCGCCGGGCTCTCCAGGCTCGCGACCGGTTCCGGGGCCGCACCCGGAGCCGGATCGTCCGGGTGCGGTCCGTCCGGGTCCAGACCGTACGAGTCCGGACCGTCCGGGTCCAGACCGTACGAGTCCGGACCGTCCGGGTCCGGATCATCCGGGTCCTGGACGTACCGCAGGACGCCCCACATGCCGTGCTCGTCGGCGTGCGGGGCGTCGCTCTTGCACGCCTCCAGTTCCCCGCCGAGAGCGGAGGCGTCGATACCGGAGCCGATGAGCACCAGCTGGGTGCGGCGCGCCTCGCCCGGGGCCCAGGGCTCCGGATAGAAGCGCAGGAAGCGTCCGACGGCGTGGACGGCGTACCGGTTGCGGACGTCGTACGGGCCGAAGTCGACGTACCCCTTGATCCGGTACAGCCCCTCGGGCCGGCTGTCGAGGAAGGCCATCAGCCGGCGCGGGTCGAGCGGGGCGTCGGAGACGAAGGACAGGCTGTCGTAGCCGGTGTGCAGGTGGCCGGCGTGCTCCTCGTCCCCCTCCCCGGAGTGGTCGTGGAGGTCGTCGAACGAGAGCTGCCCGATGCGCTCCTCGCTCGGCTTGCAGTCGAAGAGGAACTCGGGGTCGATCCGGCCGTAGGTGGCCGGGACGACGGCGGCGCGGTCGGTGAGGGAACGGACCAGGCCGAGCACCCGGTCGCCGTCCGCCGCCCGGTCGAGCTTGTTGACCACGACCAGGTCGGCGAGGGCGATATGCCGGTCGATCTCGGGATGCCTCACGCGGGTCTCGTCGAACTCGGCGGCGTCGACGACCTCGACGAGCCCGCCGTAGACGACCCGGGGGTGCTCGCTGGCGAGGACCATGCGCACCAGCTCCTGAGGCTCGGCGAGACCGCTGGCCTCGATGACGATGACGTCGATGCCGGCGGCGGGCGCGGCCAGGCGCTCCAGGTAGAGATCCAGCTCGCCGGCGTCGACGGCGCAGCACAGGCACCCGTTGCCGAGGGAGACGGTGGAGTCGCCGAGCGCCCCCGCCACCGCCATCGCGTCGATCTCGATCGCCCCGAAGTCGTTGACGAGGGCGCCGATGCGGCTGCCTCCGCTGCGGTGGAGGAGATGGTTCAGGAGGGTCGTCTTCCCGGAGCCGAGGAAACCGGCGAGGACGACGACCGGGATCTGCGGACTCGGGCTCTGCCCCACGTGTACGACCTCTCTCACGCCGCCGCGCGCACCGGCACACGGCGCCGGTGCGGGAACGAAACCGGAATGCCGTCCCAGGATACGAGCCGCGGGAATCGCTCCGAGGGGGACGAGCGTCAGCGGCTCTGGCCGGCCAGACACCTGGGCAAGGCGCCGGATCGTACGGCCCGAGGGGGACGTTCCCGGTGCCCGAGACGGTCCGGTGCGCAGGTGCCCCCAGCAGACACCCCGGTGGGCGCCCCAGCGGACACCCCGGTGGGCGCCCCAGCGGACACCCCGGTGGGCGCCCCAGCGGACACCGCGGTGGGCGCTCCAGCGGACGCCCGGGCGGTACGACTGCGGTGATCGCGGCCTTGCGGCGGTCCGCGGGCGCGACGGCACCGGCGAAAAGCCGTCCGCGTGAAAGCCGGAGCGGAGCCCGGCACCGGCGGCGGAGCCCGGCACCGGCGGCCGGGCTCCGTGGTCAGGTCGCCCGGGGGACGGCCACCGGCGCCTTCGGCCCCACGTACCGCGCCACCGGCCTGATGATCTTCTTGTCCTCCGCCTGCTCCAGGACGTTCGCGCTCCAGCCCACCACCCGCGCCGCCGCGAACGTCGGAGTGAACATCTCCCGTGGCAGGCCGCACAGTTCCATCACCACGCCCGCGTAGAACTCGACGTTGGTGTGGAGCTCCCGGCCGGGTTTCAGTTCCGCGAGGATCGCCTCGACGCGCCGCTCGACCTCGACGGCGAACTCGACCCGCGGACCACCGAACCGCCGGGCCACCTCACGCAGCATCCTGGAGCGAGGGTCCTCGGTGCGGTAGACGGCGTGACCGAAGCCCATGATGCGCTCACCCGCGAGGACTCGCTCACGGATCCAGGGGTCGATGCGGTCCGGCGTGCCGATCGCGTCGAGCGTGTCCAGCGCCCTGCTGGGCGCTCCCCCGTGCAGCGGCCCCGACAGCGCCGCCACCGCCCCCGTGAGACACCCGGCCATGTCCGCCCCCGTCGACGCGATCACCCGTGCCGTGAACGTCGACGCGTTGAACCCGTGATCAATGGTTGAGATCAGGTACTGCTCGATGGCACGGGTCCGCTCCTCGTCCGGTTCGGACCCCGTCAGCATGTAGAGATAGTTCGCGGCGTACGACAGATCCTCGCGCGGCTCCACCGGCTCCAGTCCCCGTCTCAGCCGGTGCAGCGCGGTGAGCAGTGTCGGCACCGCCGCTGCCGCCACGAGGCCGTCCCGGCGGCGCCGGCCGGCGCCGATGTCGTACACCGGGCAAAAGCCCTGCGCGGCGCCGAGCAGCGACAGCGCCGTCCGCATTCCGGCGAGCGGGCCGGAGCGCCCGCTCGCCGCCGCGATGGCGGGCAGGGCCGCCCGCACCTGGCCGGGCAGCCGCCGCAGCGCGGCGGCCTGCGCGGCGAAGGAGGCGCTCTGCCGCGCGTTGGGCAGCTCCCCGTGGAACAGCAGGTGCCACACGTCCTCGAAGGAGCGGGTCCGCGCGAGCTCCACGGCCGAGTACTGGCGGTAGTGGTAAAAGCCTTCGTGCCCTCGGACGTCACCGATCTCGGTGTCGGTGACCACGACGCCCGCGAGCCCCCGCGGTACGTCGACGAGCGTGGCTCCGGGCCTGTTGTCCGGCATGTCTTCCTCCCGGCACTCTTCCCTGATTGATTCGACTATCCACACTTGACGCTACACCCGTCAATATTGATTGAATCAATACAAAGACAGGATGGATACGGTGGTCCCATGCGTGATCGAGAATCTGGCCGGCCCGTCGGCGCGGAGCGGCGCCTGAGCACCAAGGAGGCCGCCGCACTCCTCGGCGTGAAGCCCGAGACCGTGTACGCGTACGTCAGCCGCGGCCAGCTCAGCAGCAGGCGCGAGCCCGGCGGGCGGGGCAGCACCTTCGCCGCCGCAGAGGTGGAGGCGCTCGCCCGGCGCAACAGGAGGGAGAGCGGCACCGGGACGGTGCCCGGCACCGAGTCGTCCGTCCACACCCGCATCACGCTCATCGACACGGACCGGTACTACTTCCGGGGCGTCGACGCGGTGGAGCTGGCGGCCCGCCACCCCTACGAGGAGGTCGCCGAGTGGCTGTGGACGGGAAGGCTGCGGCCCGGCGCCGCGTTCCACGCCCCCGACGCCTCCGTCGCGGCCGCCCGCCGGGCCGTCGACGCCCTGCCCGAGCACGCCGGCCCCGTGGACCGGCTGCGGGTGGCGGCGGCGGCCGCGGCGACCGCGGACCCGCTGCGTTTCGACCTCTCCGAGGCCGCCGTGCTCGGCACCGCCCGCGTTCTCGTCCCCACCCTGGTCGCCGCCCTGCCACCGGTGTCCCCCGGTCACCGCGACGAAGGGCCGCTGGCCCGCCGCCTGTGGGGGCGGCTGAGCGGGCGGCCCGCCGACGAGGCGTCGCTGAAGGTCCTGGACCGGGCGCTGTCCCTGCTCGCCGACCACGACCTGGCCGCCTCGACGCTCGCCGTGCGCGTCGCCGCGTCGGCCAGGGCACACGCCTACGCCGCCGTCTCCGCCGGGCTCGGCGTGATCGAGGGTCCGCTGCACGGTGCGGCCGGCGGGCTCGCCCACCGGCTGCTGCTGGAGGTGCTCGACCAGGGCAGCGCCGCGCCGGTGATCGCGGACGAACTGCGCGCCGGCCGCCGTATCCCGGGACTGGGCCACCGGCTCTATGCCGGTGAGGACCCGCGCGCGCGTGCCCTGTTCGCCCTCCTGGAGGAGATCCCCGCGGCGGCGCCCGCCCTCGCCGCGGCCCGCGACATCGTCGCCACCACCGCCCGCCACGCTCCGCTGCACGCCAACGTCGACCTGGCGCTGGCCGTGTTCACGGTCTCCTCCGGGATGCCGGCCGCGGCAGGGGAGACGATCTTCGCCGTCGCCCGTACGGCGGGCTGGATCGCCCACGCCCTGGAGGAGTACGGGGAACGCCCGCTGCGCATGCGCCCGAGCGGGACGTACGTGGGCCCGCGACCGCCACGGCCGCTGCCGGGACCGGGTGAAGAGGCACACGGCGGATGAGGACGGCGGCGGCGTCCGCCGCGGGACGGCACAGACGGAGACGTTTGCGGAGGGTGCGCTTCCCGGGGGCCGTGAGGTATGGACGCACGGTCCCGGGGAACCCCTGTGCCACAGCATCCCGGCGCCCGGGACGGCTCCCGGTGCCACGCCCGGGCGCGGCTGGAAGTCGCCGCCCCTCAAGTCAGGTTAGGCTCACCTCTGTGAGTACGTGCTCAACCGTCTCCCGGGACCTCGAGGAGCCCCTCGCGGGCACCGCGGCCACCGCGAGGACCTGGCTGCTGCTGGAGCAGTCCGGTCCGTGGGGGGCCAAGGCCCTCACGTCCAGCCACCTGGACCCCGCGCTCGGCCGCGCCCTGGAGAAGGCCGCCAAGGGCACGGGAGTGCGGATCGCGCTCATCCGCCGCCCCGGCCGCCACGCGGACTGCGACGCCTCCGCCGAGCGACGGGTGTACGCCGCCCACACCGTTCCGGGCAATGCCTGGGTGCACGGCGCCACGATCACCGACCCGCACCAGCTGCTCGGCCTCGACTTCGCAGCCCTCGGCCGGGGCGACCACCGCACCTTCGGCGCCGCGCTCGACGGCCGCCCCCACACGGGTGGCCCGCTCACGCTGGTCTGCACCAACGGCAAGCGCGACCGCTGCTGCGCCCTCCTCGGCCGGCCACTGGCCGCCGAACTCGCCGCCTCGGGAGTCGAGGGCATCTGGGAGGTCACCCATCTGGGTGGCCACCGCTTCTCGCCCACGCTGCTGGTGCTGCCCTACGGCTACGCGTACGGCCGGGTCGGGGCCCACGCCGTCAAGGAGATCCTGCACGGCGTGCGGGAAGGGCGGATCGTCGTCGACGGCTGCCGCGGGAGCTCGGCGTGGGAGAGGCCCGGCCAGGCGGCCGAGCTGGCCGTGCGCACGGCGACGGGCGAGCACGCGGCGGACGCGCTGAGCGTCGTACGGACCGAGGGCGCGGCACCGCGCTGGGAGGTGACCGTCGCCCACTCCGACGGCAGGCGCTGGCGGGTCGTCGTGGCGCAGGGGACCGCGCTGCCGCCGCGCCCGGAGAGCTGCGGGACGTCGGTGCTGGGCGCGCCGGCCCGCATGGACGTGCGGGCGGTCCGCGAGCTGACGGTGGCGGCGCTCGCGAGCTGACCGCACCGGGCGGCACGCGTCGGCACAGGCCAGGCCCTCGGCGGGGCGGGGAGATCCGCGCCACACCCCTCTACGGCACGCCCCGCACCGCCGCGTACCGTCGGGGTATGAGCCCCACTCCCCCCGCACGCCGCCTGCGCCTCGGACTGCCTCGGCGGGTGTTCTCGCAGGTGCTGCTCATGCAGCTGGCGATCGCGGCGGGTGTCGCGGTGCTCGCCACCGGGCTGTTCCTGGCGCCGCTCGGGGACCAGCTGGACGACCAGGCGATGCGCCGGGCGCTCGCGATCGCGCAGACCACGGCGCAGCAGCCGCAGATCGCGCGGGATCTGCGCGGCACCCGCCCGTCGCCGGGCGGCCCGGTGCAGCGGGAGGCGGAACGGATCCGGAAGGCCACCGGGGCGGAGTACGTCGTCGTCATGGACGCGCGGGGCGTGCGCTGGTCGCACACCGATCCGCGGCGGATCGGCGGCGTCGTCTCCACCGATCCGGGGCAGGCCCTCGCCGGGCGGGAGGTCATGGAGATCGACGACGGCACGCTCGGCCGCTCCGCCCGCGGCAAGGTGCCGCTGCGCGACAGCGGCGGCGAGATCGTGGGGGCCGTCTCCGTCGGCATCGCGTACGACAGCGTCCGGGCCCGGCTGCTCCACGCGATCCCGGGGCTGTTCGCGTACGCCGGCGGCGCCCTGGCCGTCGGCGCGCTGGCCGCCTGGCTCATCTCGCGCCGTGTGCAACGGCAGACCCGGGACCTGGCCTTTTCGGACATCGCGGCGCTGCTCGCGGAACGCGAGGCCATGCTGCACGGCATCCGCGAGGGCGTCGTCGCCCTGGACCGCGCCGGCCGGATCCGCCTCCTCAACGACGAGGCGCAGCGCCTGCTCGGCATCGGCGGCGAAGCCGTCGGCCTCTCCCCCGGCGAGGCACTCGGCGAGGGGCGTACGGCCGACGTGCTGGCCGGCCGGGTGACCGGCACCGACCTGCTCACCGTGCGCGGCCGGCGGGTCCTGGTCGCCAACCGGATGCCCACCGGCGACGGCGGCGCCGTCGCCACCCTGCGCGACCGCACCGAGCTGGAGCAGCTCGGCCGGGAGCTGGACTCCACGCGCGGCCTGATCGACGCCCTGCGGGCCCAGGACCACGAGCACGCCAACCGCATGCACACGCTGCTGGGGCTGCTGGAGCTGGAGATGTACGACGACGCCGTGGAGTTCGTGGGCGAGGTGGTCGGCAACCACCGGGCCACCTCGGAGCAGGTCACCGAGCGGATCCGGGATCCCCTGCTCGCCGCCCTGCTGGTCGGCAAGGCGACCGTGGCGGCGGAGCGCGGCGTGGCCCTGTGGGTCTCGGACCGGACCCGGCTCCCGGACCGCCTGGTCGACGCGCGGGGGCTCGTCACGATCGTCGGCAACCTGGTGGACAACGCGCTCGACGCCGTCGCCGGAACACGGCACGCGCGCGTGGAGGTCGAACTGCGCGCGGAAGGCCGTACCGCGGTCCTCAGGGTGCGCGACACCGGGCCCGGCATCCCGCCGGAACACCGGGAGTCGGTCTTCATGGAGGGGTGGTCCACCAAGGAACCGCCGGCGCACCGGCAGCGCGGCATCGGGCTGTCCCTGGTGCGCCGGCTGGCCGAACGGCAGGGCGGCAGCGCGACGGTCGGCGAGACGCACGGCGGGGGCGCGGAGTTCACCGTCGTCCTGCCGGAGGCGCTGGCGGAGCCGGACCGGGCCCCGGCACCCGCCCTGACCGCCCCCGCGGACACCACCGCCGAGGAGGAGACACGATGATCGAGGTCCTGGTCGTGGACGACGACACGCGGGTCGCGCGGGTCAACGCCGCCTACGTCGGGAAGGTGCCGGGCTTCCACGTCGCCGGCGAGGCGCACAGCGCGGCGGAGGCGTTGCGCTGCCTGGAGACGCTGCCCCGTCTCGACCTGGTCCTCCTGGACCACTACCTGCCCGACCGCACGGGGCTGACGGTTGTCCAGGAGATGCGCCGGCGCGGCCACCAGGCCGACGTGATCATGGTGACGGCCGCGCGGGACGTGTCGACCGTGCAGGCGGCGATGCGGCACGGCGCGCTGCAGTACCTGGTCAAACCGTTCGCCTTCGCGGGGCTGCGCGCCAAGCTGGAGGCGTACGCGGAGCTGCGCCGCACCCTGGACGGCGGCGGCGAGGCGGAACAGGCCGAGGTGGACCGGATCTTCGGCGCGTTGTCGGCGTCGTCCGAGCCGGGATTGCCCAAGGGGCACTCCCCCACCACCGCGGAGCTGGTGCGGCAGTCCCTGATGAAGGCCGACGGCCCCCTCTCGGCCCAGGAGATCGCCGAACGGACCGGCGTCAGCCGTCAGACCGCCCAGCGTTACCTGAAGCTCCTGGAACGCACGGGACGGGCCCGGCTGACCCTCAAGTACGGCGACGCGGGCCGCCCGGAACACCGTTACGTGTGGGCGACCCGGGCCTGAGGACGGGTCCGCCGCATGAGCCGCGCAGGGCGGTGTCCGCCCTCGTCGGCGGCCGCACCCCCGGTCTCCGCGTACTCGGCCACGTTCGGGGCCTTCGCCGAGGTGACCGTGGTGCCCCGCGCGGTCGGCACGGCGGAGAAACGCGACGGGACGTACGGCCGGCCGGGCGTGCCCGGACCGGGACCGGTCCGGGCACGGCGTCGCCTCACGCGTCGATGCGCGACCGGTCCAGCGTCGCCGCCGAGCTGGAGATGAACTCCTTGCGGGGCGCGACGTCGTTGCCCATGAGCAGGTCGAAGACCTGCTCGGCGGCCTCCAGGTCGGTGAGGTTGATCCGGCGCAGGGTGCGGCGACGCGGGTCCATGGTGGTCTCGGCCAGCTGGTCGGCGTCCATCTCGCCGAGGCCCTTGTACCGCTGGATGGAGTCCTTGTAGCGGATGCCCTTGCTCTGGAACTCCATGAGCTTGTCGCGCAGCTCGCGGTCCGAGTACGTGTAGACGTACTTGTCCTGCCCCTTCTTCGGCTGGACCAGCTCGATGCGGTGCAGCGGCGGCACCGCGGCGAAGACCCGGCCCGCCTCGACCATGGGCCGCATGTAGCGGTGGAACAGGGTCAGGAGCAGGGTGCGGATGTGGGAGCCGTCCACGTCGGCGTCGGTCATCATAATGATCTTGCCGTAGCGGGCCGCGTCGATGTCGAAGGTCCGGCCGGAACCGGCTCCTATGACCTGGATGATCGCGCCGCACTCGGCGTTCTTCAGCATGTCCGACACGGACGACTTCTGGACGTTGAGGATCTTGCCGCGGATCGGCAGCAGCGCCTGGAACTCGGAGTTCCGGGCCAGCTTCGCCGTGCCCAGCGCGGAGTCCCCCTCGACGATGAACAGCTCGCTGCGCTCGACGTCGTCGCTGCGGCAGTCGGCGAGCTTCGCCGGCAGCGAGGAGGACTCCAGGGCCGTCTTGCGGCGCTGCGCGTCCTTGTGCTGGCGGGCGGCGATACGGGTACGGGCCGCGGCGACGGCCTTCTCCATGACGACACGGGCCTGCTGGGCGGCGTCCCGCTTGGTGGACGTCAGGAACGCCTTGAGTTCCTTGGAGACGACGTTGTTCACGATGCGGCGGGCCGCCGAGGTGCCGAGGACCTCCTTGGTCTGCCCCTCGAACTGGGGCTCGGCGAGACGGACCGTGACGACCGCCGTGAGGCCCTCCAGGGCGTCGTCCTTGACGATGTCGTCCTCGGCGACGCGCAGGAGCTTCTTGGCGCGCAGCACCTCGTTCATCGTCTTCGCGACCGCCTGTTCGAAGCCGGCCACGTGGGTGCCGCCCTTGGGGGTGGCGATGATGTTGACGAACGACTTGACCGTGGTGTCGTAGCCGGTCCCCCAGCGCAGCGCGACGTCGACGCCGAGCTCACGCGTGACCTCGGTGGGCGTCATCTGGCCGTGGTCGTCCAGGACGGGAACCGTCTCCTTGAACGTGCCCTGCCCGGAGAAGCGGAGGACATCGCAGACGGGCCTGTCGCTCGCCAGGAACTCGCAGAATTCGCTGATGCCGCCGTCGAAGCGGAAGGACTCCTCACCCTTGCTGCCGCCCTCGCCGAGGCCGAACTCGTCGCGGACGACGATCGTCAGGCCGGGCACCAGGAACGCGGTCTGGCGGGCGCGCTGGTGCAGGTTCTCCAGGGAGAGCTTGGCGTCCTTGAGGAAGATCTGGCGGTCGGCCCAGTAGCGCACGCGCGTGCCGGTGCGGCTCTTGGGGATCTTCTTGGTCTTGCGCAGGCCGCTCCCGGCCTCGAACTTCGCCTCCGGGCCGTTGCCGGAGAAGGCGCCGGGGACGCCGCGCCGGAAGCTGATGGCGTGGGTGTGCCCGCCACGGTCGACCTCGACGTCCAGCCGGGCGGACAGGGCGTTCACCACGGAGGCGCCGACGCCGTGCAGGCCGCCGGAGGCGGCGTACGAGCCGCCGCCGAACTTTCCGCCGGCGTGCAGCTTGGTCATGACGACCTCGACGCCGGACAGGCCGGTCTTGGGCTCGACGTCGACCGGGATGCCGCGGCCGTTGTCGCGGACCTCCACCGACGCGTCGTCGTGGAGGATCACCTCGATGTGGTCGCAGTACCCGCCCAGGGCCTCGTCGACGGAGTTGTCGATGATCTCCCACAGGCAGTGCATCAGACCACGGCTGTCGGTCGAGCCGATGTACATGCCGGGGCGCTTGCGTACGGCCTCGAGCCCCTCGAGGACGAGCAGGTGCCGCGCGGTGTAGTTGGAACCGTCCCGGTCTGCTCCTGCCAGCAGCGCTGTGGACGGCACGGACGTCTCGGCGGTCACGCGGTTCGCTCCTCGCTGAATTTCAGATGGGGCCCTTCTGGGTAAGGGCACGGCGTCAGTCACCGGTGAGAGGGTACCGATGCCTGGTAGAGCCGTTGTAACGCCACCCTCACCAGGAACTCAGACTAGTCCAGGATCGCATACACGTTCGATCCCTCGACGGAGTGAAGCACACATCACGTTCCCATCGAGGCATGAACCATTTAGGCTCCGGGCACGTCCTCATGAACAACCGGCAACCCAGCCGGCAGGACCGACCCTGACCGACCGCGCGAACCCGTACGACACGACTGACACGCAATACGGCACATTCGCCGCCAACCGGCAGCAGCCAGCCTCCCCGGAAGATTTTTTCGAGGAAAAGCCACGAGCGGGAACGTTTGGGGCTGGTTGGATGTTGACCCTGGTACGACAGCTCGTCGAGCTAGAGAAGAGGCGACGTGACTACTGTTCTGACTTCCGCAAGCCCGCTGACGGCCGCTGACCGATGCGACCGCTGCGGCGCCCAGGCATACCTGCGCGTCGTCCTGCTGAGCGGCGGAGAACTGCTCTTCTGCGCCCACCACGGGCGCAAGTTCGAGCCGGAACTCAAGAAGATCGCCGCTGAGATACAGGACGAGACCGAGCGCCTGACCTCCGTTCCGGCAAACGCCTCCGACGAGGAGCGCTGACACCTCGCGCCAGACGACCACCTCGCGTTAGACGACGAGCCAGCCCGGCACAGGCCGGGGAACGGGCGGCTGCCCCTGTGGACCACAGGGGCAGCCGCCCGTGCTCGTGTCCCGGCCGGTGTCGCCGAGGCCCGTCAGGCGCCCTCGCGCCGTCCCGCCGCGGCGGCCTCCCAGCCCAGCGCGCGCAGGACGGCCGAGACCCGCGTGTACACCCCGGGGCTGCCCGAGCGTCCGCACCCGCTCCCCCACGAGACGAGCCCGATCAGCTTCCCGCGGGCAACCAGCGGACCGCCGCTGTCCCCCTGGCACGCGTCGCGGCCACCGGACATCTCCCCCGCGCACAGCATGCTGCCGCTGTGGTACTTCCCCTCGGCACTGCCCGGATACGCTTTCTCGCACACCGTGTCCGGCAGCACGCGCACGCGTGCCGCCCGCAGGCTGCCGGCATAGTTCCCGGCGCCCGAGGTGTCCCCCCACCCGTAGACGAGGGCGTCCGTGTCCGGCGCGTACGCGGCGTCGCCGGCGGGAGCCATCGCCAGGGACGACCCGGCGGGGAGACGTTCGGCGAGGGTCAGCACGGCGTAGTCCCCGGCGTTGCCGGCGTCGTCGTAGGCCGGGTTCACCCAGACGTCGCGGACGGCGATCTCGCGTCCCTGGTCCGTGTGCAGGTCCGTGCGGCCCGTCACGATCTTCAGGTCGCGCACCCGCTCGACCGGCACCCCCAGGACTTTCCCGCCCAGGCAGTGGGCCGCGGTGAGCACGGTGGTCCGGCCCACGGCCACTCCCCCGCAGAACTGGCCCGCGCGGGTGCCCCCGAACCGCTCACGGCTGGACAGCGCCACGACCCACGGGCTGGCGGAGGCGTCGACCGGGAAGCCTCCGACGACGACGCTGCCGGCGGTCGCGGGGGCGGTGGATCCCAGCGGTACGGCGGTCGCTGTGGCGGCCAGGACCAGTGACCGGGCCAGCGCCCGGACAACGCGGCGACGCATGCAGTCTCCTCACTCTGGGATGGTCATGGAACACCCAGAGTGATCGACTTCGCCGCGTCCCGCACCGCGCCACGCGGCGCCACCGCCTCGCGGCAGCACGAAGGCCCGGTTCCCCCCGCGGGGAACCGGGCCCGGCCGGCCGTAGGGCCGGGTGACCTAGTCGAGGTAGTCGCGCAGCACCTGGGAGCGCGACGGGTGGCGCAGCTTCGACATCGTCTTGGACTCGATCTGGCGGATGCGCTCACGCGTCACGCCGTACACCTTGCCGATCTCGTCGAGGGTCTTCGGCTGACCGTCGGTGAGACCGAAGCGCATGGAGACGACGCCCGCCTCGCGCTCGGACAGGGTGTCGAGCACGGAGTGCAGCTGCTCCTGCAGGAGCGTGAAGCTGACCGCGTCGGCCGGGACGACGGCCTCGGAGTCCTCGATGAGGTCACCGAACTCGCTGTCGCCGTCCTCGCCCAGCGGGGTGTGCAGCGAGATCGGCTCACGGCCGTACTTCTGGACCTCGATGACCTTCTCCGGGGTCATGTCGAGCTCCTTGGCCAGCTCCTCCGGGGTGGGCTCGCGGCCCAGGTCCTGGAGCATCTGGCGCTGCACGCGCGCGAGCTTGTTGATGACCTCGACCATGTGCACCGGGATACGGATGGTGCGGGCCTGGTCGGCCATCGCGCGGGTGATCGCCTGACGGATCCACCAGGTGGCATACGTGGAGAACTTGTAGCCCTTGGTGTAGTCGAACTTCTCGACCGCGCGGATCAGACCGAGGTTGCCCTCCTGGATGAGGTCCAGGAAGAGCATGCCGCGGCCCGTGTAGCGCTTGGCCAGGGAGACCACCAGACGGAGGTTGGCCTCCAGGAGGTGGTTCTTGGCGCGGCGGCCGTCCTCGGCGATGATCTCCAGCTCGCGCTTGAGCTTCGGCGCCAGCTTGTCGGAGTTGGCCAGCTTGTCCTCGGCGAACAGACCCGCCTCGATGCGCTTGGCGAGCTCGACCTCCTGCTCGGCGTTGAGCAGGGGGACCTTGCCGATCTGCTTGAGGTAGTCCTTGACCGGGTCGGCGGTGGCACCGGCCGCGGCGACCTGCTGGGCCGGCGCGTCGTCCTCGTCCTCGTCGGACAGCACGAAGCCCGCGTTCTCGGCACCCTCGGGCTCGTCGGCGACCTTGGTGTCCTCGAGCACCTCGTCGTCGAGCAGCTCGACGTCGTCCTTCTTGGCGGTGGTCTTCTTCGCCGCCGTCTTCTTGGCGGTGGTCTTCTTCGCCGCCGTCTTCTTGGCGGTCGTCTTCTTGGCGGCAGCCTTCTTCGGCGCCTCCTCCCCGGTGGCGGGGTCACCGGCGGGCGCCGCCGGGGAGGCGGTCGCGGTGGCCTTCCGGGTGGTCACCGCCTTGGCCGCGACCGTCTTGGTGGCGGTGCGCTTGGCGGGACTCTTCGCTGCGACGCTCTTGCGGGTGCGCTTGGGCTCTGCGGCACTGACCATCAGCGTCACACCCTCTTCCTCGAGGATCTGATTGAGGCTGCGCAGTACGTTCTTCCACTGAGTGGCCGGAATCTGGTCAGCTTCGAAGGCCCGACGCACGTCATCGCCGGCGATCTGCCCCTCAGCCTTTCCCCGCTCAATGAGCGCCATGACAGAGACGGACTCGGCGATCTCCGGCGGGAGCGTACGGGATGTGCTGGCCGACACGAACAACCTCTCGGAACGTTGGAAAACGGCTTCCGGCCCCGTCCGGGCGGACAGGAGCCGACCGCCGGCTTGGGGATGGGCCGACGGCGCGGGCGGGGGCCGGGAGATGCACAGCGCCGTGAACGGCGTCCGTATTCCTCCGCGGCTGTCACCTCTTAGGTCATCGCGCTGCTTCCACGAGTGTTACGCCCAATCCGCGTGGCCCGAGTCACACCCCGTAAGCGTTCAAAAGCTGCCAGATATGAACGAAAGAGGTCATCCGTGGCGCTGTTCCGCCGCCGGAGAGGACGTCGCCGTCTCGCCAGGCCACCGGGCCCCGCAGAATCACGGGGATCCTGCGGGGCCCGCGGGCGACGGCGCACCGGCCGGGCATGGCCAGAGGAGGGGCTGGCGGTCCCGGCCGCGCCGCTGCGCGGAACGCGGTCAGTGCTCGCGCGGGGCGGGCACCACGCGTTCCACTTCGGGGTGGACCGTGAGCAGTTGGCGCATGGCGGCCTCGGCCGCCGCGCCGTCACCGGCGGCGAGGGCGTCGACGATCCTGCCGTGCTGCGCCAGCGACGCCTCGTTCGGCCGGTCACAGCCCGTGACCGGGCCGCCGGAGACCTGGAGGGCGGCGGAGACGATCCCGGACAGGTGCTCCAGCATGCGGTTGCCCGCGATCTGGATGAGGAGGGTGTGGAACTCGGAGTCGGCGCGCGAGAAGGTGAGCGCGTCGCCCTGCCCCATGGCGTGGCCCATGATCTCGACCATGTCGGCCAGACGCTGCTGGACGTCCTCCCGCCCGTGCCCGGCGGCGAGGCGGGCGGCGAGCGGCTCGATCGTCCAGCGCAGCTCGCTGAGCTCACGGCGCTGGTCGTCGCGCTGCGGTCCGAACGCCCGCCACTCGATGATGTCGGGGTCGAGCAGATTCCAGTCGCTCACGGGACGCACGCGCGTACCGACGTTCGGACGGGCGCTGACCAGACCCTTGGCCTCCAGGACGCGCAGCGACTCGCGGACGACGGTGCGGGACACCTCGAAACGCTGCCCGATCTCCTCGGGCACCAGCGGACGGTCGGCACCCAGGTCACCGGAGACGATCATCTGACCCAGCTGCTGGACGAGTTGCCCGTGCAGTCCGCGTCCGCGGCTGCCCGCGGCGCGCCGGCTCACGCGGCCGAGCTCGGGATCCGCCCCCTCCCAGGCGGGGGGCCCGACGCGGTCGACGGCGGGCGTCTCGGCGTAGGGGTAGCGATCGAGTTCGCCCGGGCTCGTGAGGCCGGAGTCTGCGGAGCGGGCGGCGGTCATCATGGTCTGCGCAAGGGTACTCACGCATCCTTTGTCGGCGGTGCCCCCAACTCCCTTGAGGTCTTTGGTGAAAAGCACACGAAAGGGTGATCGCTCACCCCGTCGCAATTGACGCCTTATCGGAAAGAAATGGACTTTCCATGGGGAGTTGTGCACAGGGCCGGTACTGAACCGGGGCGGAACCGGGTCGGGCAGCCGTCACCGGACCTTTCCGCGCAGGGCCGTGAGCAGATAAGCGCAGAGCAGGGCAGTCAGCGACAACGTCAGCGCGCCACCGACGGGTTGGGCGAGTACGCGCAGCGTGGCGACCAGATAGCGCTCTCCCCCGAAGGGCCACTGGGTCAGGAAGACCTCGCGCAGCCGCATCGGAAGACCGGCCGCGGTCCGCACGGACGCTCCCTCCCAGACCTTTTGTACGAGTGGCAGGACGAGGACGGGGACGGCGACGACCGCGGCCAGTCCGGCCGTGGTGGACCGGAAGAGTCCGGCGGCCAGCACACCAGCCCAGGCGCACCCGACCACCAGGCCGGCCCACCCCGCGCTCAGGGACAGCCAGTCCGCGGGAACACGGGCGAGCTCCTGTCCGTAGAACAGGTAGAGCACTTCGGCGTCGCAGCCCACGGTGAGAACGGCCAGCAGCAGCGCGGTGACGGCGGAGACGAGGAGTTTGGCGGTGAGCAGCCCCAGCCGGCGGGGGACGGTGCCGCGGTCCGCCGCCAGGGCGGGGTGGCGGAACTCGTCTCCGAAGGAGAGCGCGCCGAGCAGCCCCGCGCCGAGCGCGGCGGGCGGCAGCGGCAGCTCCCGCGGCCATGCGGCGAGCAGGCGCGGCTGCGGGGTGTGCCCGACGCGAGCCAGCAGGACAGCGGTCACGGCGGACACCACGAGCACGACGGCGGCGGTGAGGAACCCGGTACCGACGCCTGTGGCACGGCGGATCTCGTAG
Source organism: Streptomyces sp. NPDC006134 (assembly GCF_040628835.1). NCBI lineage: Bacteria > Bacillati > Actinomycetota > Actinomycetes > Kitasatosporales > Streptomycetaceae > Streptomyces > Streptomyces sp. NPDC006134. The sequence goes on from NZ_JBEXTV010000050.1 coordinate 57,535, forward strand.
CGGAGGGGGCGCAGGGGGCTGGGGGCGGAGCGGACGGAGATGGGGGGCGGGAGCGGGGAGACCGGGGGGAGGGGGGAGGGGCGGGCGGGGGCGGATTCGGAAAAGGCAGCCCCGGTGCGGACGGAAGCCGTGCGGGGGGTGGCTTCCGCGGGGGTGGGATTCGTGCGGGGGGCGGCAGGTTCCGCGGGTTCGGGGGCCGGGCGCGGGCCGGCAGGTTCCGCGGATTCGGGGGCCGGGCGCGGGCCGACAGGTTCCACGGATTCGGGTACCGGGCGCGGGCCGACAGGTTCCACGGATTCGGGTACCGGGCGCGGGCCGACGGGTTCCACGGGCTCGGGTACCGGGCGCGGGCCGACAGGTTCCGCGGGCTCGGGTACCGGGCGCGGGCCGACAGGTTCCGCGGGCTCGGGTGCCGGGCGCGGGCCGGGGCTCGAAGTCCCCGGGGCCGTGCGCGGAGTGGCTTCTGCCGGATCCGGGCCCGGGTGCCGTCCGGCTCCCCTGCGGGTGCCCGGGGCCTGTTCCGGCGGGCCGGACGGCGCATCGACGGCATCGGCCGGTGGTTGCCCGTTCGCGCCGTGATCGGCACCGGCCCGGCGGGCCTGCGGACCGGTGCACCGCTCCGGGGGGAGGCACTGCCCTCGGCCGACGCTGTGATCCTGGTCGACGCCGTGATCCTGGGCGGAGGGGCGGTCGTGAGCGGAGGGGCGGTCGTGAGCGGAGGGGCGGTCGTGAGCCGCAGACCCGTGATTCGGGGGCGCCGCTCCCGCGCCGGGCCCCATGTCACCGATCTCGTCGGCCAGTTGATGCACGAGGATGCCGTGCCGGAAGGCGGTCTCGCCGATGTCGGCGCACGTGCTGCCGTACACGGACAGGCGATTCCCCCCCTCGCGCACCACCTCGACGGAACGTCGTGCCGCGCGGGCCTCCTTGGCGAGCAGCGCGGCGAGGCGAGCGGCGTGCGGGCTGCGGACGGCGACGCGGGGGCGCAGCCGCGTGCGGGCGAAGTCCGCGGCTTCCTGGTCGGCGACGAGCCTGCCCCGGTCCAGCGTGACGACGCGGTCGGCGGTGCGCGCGGCCTCCTTGGGGTCGGCCGTCGCGAACAGGACGGTGCCGCCCTGGACGGCGTAGGTGCGCAGAGCGCCGTGGAGCCAGCGGGCCTCACGGGGGGAGAGGCCGTCGGCCGGAGCGTCGAGGACGAGGGTGTGGGGGTCGGCGAGCAGGGCGCAGGCCAGGCCGAGCCGGCGGTCCATGCCGCGGGAGAGCGTGCCGAGGCGCTCGTCGCGCAGGCTCACGAGGCCCACCGCCTCCAGGACTTCGTCGGCGCGCCGCGCCGGGACGCCGGCGGCCGCGCACAGCATGCGGAGATGGCCGCGGACCGTCCTGGCCGGGTGCCCCGGCACATCGCCCAGCAGCACGCCCACTTCGCGCGAGGGGTGGGCGATACGGTGCAGGGGACGGCCCCTGAAGTACGTGGCGCCTCGGCCCTGTTGGAGTTCGAGCATCAGCCGGATCACCGTCGTCTTGCCGGCGCCCGGTGCTCCGAGCAGCGCGGTGACGCGACCTGCGGGTGCCTCGAACGAGACGTCGTCGACGGCGGGCGGCAGCTCTTTGCGAGGGTTGCTGGTCAGTCCGAAGGCCTGGATCACTCGCAGCAAGATAGCGCGTTATGTCCGATTTTCCGGGCACCTTGACACCCGTCCGCCGCACGGCGATCGGCCTGGTCGCATCCCTGTTCACCGCTCGCTCCCCCGGCGCGCTCCGCCGCTGCCCCCGGGTCCGGTCCATGGGACGGACCGTGCCGGGCAGGGCGCTTGGCGTCACGCTTCGGGACGCAGCATCGGGGGGTTGAGGAGAGTGGCGCCACCGGCGCGGAAGAGCTGGGCCGGCCGGCCGCCCTGGCGTGTGGTCGTACCGCCGGTGGGGACGAGGAAGCCCGGTGTCCCGGTGACCTTGCGGTGGAAGTTGCGTGGGTCGAGCGCCACGCCCCACACCGCCTCGTAGACGCGGCGCAGCTCGCCGACGGTGAACTCGGGCGGGCAGAACGCCGTGGCGAGCGAGGAGTACTCGATCTTGGAGCGGGCCCGTTCCACCCCGTCGGCCAGGATCTGGGCGTGGTCGAAGGCGAGCGGCGCCGCCGGTTCCCCGTCCCGGCCGTATCCGCCCTGCTCCAGCAGCTCCTCGACCGGCGCCCAGCGCGCGTCACCTGCATCACCGCCCGGCCGCGGGGCGGGAAGGTCGGGGGCGAGGGCGAGGTGGGCGACGCTGACCACGCGCATCCGCGGATCGCGCCGGGGGTCTCCGTACGAAGCGAGTTGTTCCAGGTGGGCGCCGTTGTCCTGGAGGGGCGCCGAGGGGTCGTGGACGCGCAGTCCGGTCTCCTCGGCCAGTTCGCGCGCCGCCGCCTGTGCCAGGTCCTCGTCGGCCCGGACGAACCCCCCGGGCAGAGCCCAGCGTCCCTGGAACGGCGGCTCGCCCCTGCGCACCGCCAACGCGCACAGGGAATGACGTCGCACGGTCAGCACGACCAGGTCCACGGTGACTGCGAAGGGCGGAAACGCCGACGGGTCGTAGGGCATGCGGCGATCATAGTCGTCTCCCTGACGATAAACACTCCCTTCCCAGGTGCCCCGGCGGTTGAGCCGCTTCCGCCCGCCGTACCGCCCGTCCCTCCGTTCCCCGGTCTCGTGCGGTGCCGTGTCGTGCGAGGTCACGACCTCAGCAGCAGTCCGTCGGCCGCCTCCTCGACCATGGCCAGGCCGAGCCGGCTGACCCGTGCGGAGAAGGGGCCGCCCGCGACCCGCAGTCCCGTGAGGCTGATCTCGCCCAGGGGCGCGCTGCGCACGGGGTGCAGGGTGACCGTCCCGGCCGGGGCGTCGGGGCGGATCCCCACGAGCGTGGTCAGCAGCAGGACGGCGGCGGCCGCGGACGTGGCGGCGGGCCGGCAGGCCGCCGGGTGGGGCAGCGGTGCGCTGCCGTCCGTGCGCTGCTCGCCCGCGTACATCTCCGGCAGCCGGTGCCCGAAAGCGTCGGCGGCGGCCAGCACGCCTCTCAGCAGCGAGCTGGCCTCCCTCTCGTGGCCGGCGGCGGCCAGGCCCGCGACGGCGACCGCCGTCTCCTGGACCCGCACCGCCCCGGCGCGGTGGCCGAACGGGTTGTATCCCGGTTCCTTCGCCCCGAGTCCGCGCAGCCCCCACCCCGAGTCCATGGCCGGGCTGCCCAGGAGCCGGGCGAGGTGGCCGGTCTGCGCCTTGTCGAGCAGGCCCGGTGCCTGCACGCCGCCACCGAGCAGTCCGGTGTCCAGCAGGTGGACGGCTGCCGCGCCCAGGTGCGGCACGAGACGCCCGTCCGGGGTCCGGGCCGCCGCCGGTCTGCCCCCTCCCGGATCGTCGGCCCAGAAGTCCTGCCGGAAGGCCGCCCGCAGTTCCTGGGCCCACTGCCGCAGTCCGGCGGCACCGGGCCTGCCGCAGGAGTCGAGCAGGTCGGCGCCGAGCAGGGCGGCGCGGTGGGCGTGGGCCTGCGTCTCACAGCGGACAAGGCCGCCGGAATGCGGATCCGGTACGTAGGTGCCGTCGCCCACCGTGGTCCGCAGCCAGGTCAGGCAGTGCTCGGCCGCCGGCAGCAACTCCTCCGTCTCCTGCTCGGAAAGCCCCCAGCGCCGGGCTTCCGCGAGGAGGACCGGGAAGAGCAAGGTGGCCTCGGTACCGGTGCAGCCCGGCGGCAGGTGCGGGCCGGCGTCCCGCCGCGGCCCGGGGATCATGCCGGAGCTCGGTCCCGGAGCGGAGAGCCGGCTGCGGGCGAGGATCCGCAGGGTGCCCGCGGCGAGGCGGGTGCCGAGGGGAAGCGCCATCCGGGCCGCGGCGAGCGCCTCCGCGGGGGCCAGGCCGCAGCGCCAGGGAGCTCCGGCCGCGAGGTGGAGGTCGGCCGGGTGCGCGGGGTCGCGCAGCAGCAGGGCCTGGAGGTCGTCGAGACTCGTCCGCAGGAACGCGGGGACGCGGGCGTCGTCGCCCGCCGCGGCTGCGGGTGCCGGCGAACCGGTCGCCGTACGGCCCACTGCCCGGACGGGGCCCGCGCCGTCGGGCCGCACGCGCAGTTCCAGGCTCGTGCTGCCGCCAGGGGGCAGTTCGAGCTCCCACCGCAGCACTCCCGCGGAGGCCAGGGCGTCGGCCGGTGGCGGATCGGCGGTGATCACCGAGCTGCCGACGCGGCCGGCCCACCGCAGACCGGCGGCATGGACGCTGGCGGGCAGCTCGGGTCCCGCACGGCCCGAGGCGATCGCCCCGAGGTCGGCCAGATCCGTGCCGAGGGCCACCTCGACCGGCAGGCGCAGTGGGCGGGAGGCCCGGCTGTGCAGGGTGATCCGTTCGGTGCCGTCCGCGTGCCGGACGCGTTCGACCACGACGTCCGGGTCGGGACCGGGCGGGGACGACGCGCGGAGCGTCCCCACGAAGCGGGCCCGGTCCGCACCGGCCATCCGGGCCTGTACTTCGAGGGGCTCGCGTCCGGCCACCCGGAGGCGGCACCGTGAAAGCAGGCGTCGGCCCCCTCGGTAGTACCCCTCCAGGCCCCGCCCGGTCAGCTGCCCCTGCCCCAGGGAGACGGCGAGGCCCGGCAGAGCGACACAGATGAGGGTGGTGTGGGTGGACGGCAGGTCGACAGGCAACCCGGTCACCGGGAGCGGCACCCCGCCCGGCGTCCGGGCGAGGGCCGGGGCGCTCGCGGGCCCGGCGGGCGGGCGCGGGCTCCGGTTCCGGCCCTCGCCGGTGAATGCCCCAGGCACCGGAGAGGGGAGCTGTCCCGCCGCCGCGGCCACGCGGCTCTCGCTCCGGTACTCCTCCTCACCGCCGCCCCGGTGCTCCCCCGTGCGGCCACCGCCCCGGTATTGCTCTGCCGCGTGACCCGCCCTCCGCTGCTGTTCCGCCCCCAGGCCCCCGCTCACGCGCTGGTCCGCCGCCCGCGGCCGGCCGGCGCCGGGCCCGGACGCCGGTACGGTCCTGGCCATGGCGGGGCCGGAGGCGGCGGAAGGCGACGCGGCCCTGGCCACGACAGGACCGGCGTCGGGTGCGGAAGGCGGAGTCGGCTGATGCATGGAAGGGCTTCCTCTGCGCTTTTGTACGCCTCGGGTACGGCGCCGAACGGAGGTGTCGAGGTCGACGGGACAGGAGCGGCGCGGCGTCACGGCCCGTCCGGGCCTTCCGCCTCTCAGGTGAACGGAACGGGCGTCCTCCGGGTCACGCCCCGGGCGGGGCCGCCACGGCGGGCGGTGCCCCCTGGTGGCCGGTGGCACCGGGTCCGAACGGCCTGTCGTCCCCGGCCCCGGTGCTCCCCTCCGGGAGGAGGGCGCCGGCCACCCTTGAGACGCCCCTCACACCTCTCCCTCGGTGCCGCCGTCACCCGCGCCCGTGTCCCCCGGGCACCCGTCACGGCGCGGCCGCCCCGCCCCCAGGGGGCCTCCCGTCTCAGGGGTGCGCGCACGCGTACGCCTGGTCCGGGTGTCGCCGGGGCGCTTGCCGCGCTCCGGGGTGCGGGGACGCGCGGCGTCGGACCGCGCATCGCGTCCCCGCGCCCTCCCCCGTCGTACGGTGCCACCGGCCGCGCCGCCGGAACGTGTACGGCTCCGGCGCCCCGGCATCGCCTCCGGCGCGGGCACAGGCTCGGCCGCGAGCACGGGGACGGGCGCAGGCACGGGCTGGGGCTCAGACACAGACTCGGGCGCGGAGTCGGCCTCGAGTCCGGCGGACTGACGGACCGTCGGCTCCACCGGCTCCACCGGCTCCTCCGGCTCCGTCGGCTTCACAGCGTCCGCCGGGGACCGCGTGTCACCGGTCGCGGCGCCGGGTGCTCTCCCGGTACTCCACGCCCTCCAGCGCCTCGTCCTAGGCGCCGAGGGTGTCCGCGACCGCCGGGGACTCGTCGTCGGTGTCGGG